>JBCCFC010000734.1:0-6929 GCA_039029935.1 Chloroflexota bacterium | reverse complement strand
CGACATATACCCTGCGTATGCGTACTTATACACAGCCATTCGATACGCCATCGGCTAATTGGCATCCAGATAGACAAATCAATGAGCTATGGAGCGACTACAGCGAGGTGATTTCGATCACAACACCGCGCTACTCTGATGAGTATGAGCAGGATGATGATTGCATTGACGCCAAAGCCATCATGTTGAACGACATGCCTCAACAGCGTAATTTTTACCCTGTGGATGATGATGACTGGATGATGGTTATACCACCCAAGGTGGGCAGCTATCGCATTGAGGCGAACCGATCTGAACCAACCCTGTTTGAATCATCTGTTACGGATATCGAAATGCGCTATTTCACTGATTGTGACAGCGAGCCACAAGCTGAGTTTGCCGAATCATTTACACCCAACGCTCGGTTGGATATACAAGTGGAGACTGCTGAACAGCCATTCTATATTCAGATCAAAAATGTCAACACAGTACCGACCAGAAGTGAGATCGCCTATGCATTGTCTGTGCAATTTATCTCAGGCACAACGACACTGGATGAGGGTTGGCCTCCCTATATCGCCAAGGTTGATTATGGGGAGACGAGCGACGACTTGCGAGTTGATATTCGTCACCCAGACAATAATTATGCTATTGATCGTGCATGGGCAGAGGTCTATCCCTATACATCAACAATGACGATGACCACAACAGAACCCACTGCGGTAATTGAGTTTCATCCAGGCAACATTAAGCCAGCCGCGTGGTTTGTGGGGAATCTTAATGGATTTACGGAGAAGACCATTTATCGGTTGATTTTCCACGCTCGTGATACAGAAGGGCGGTTGGCACAGCCTGTGACATTTTGGCATGATAATGGCTATCGGGATTTGTTGCCGTTAATTCGACAGTAAGTTCTCTCAAACATGACGGGCAAATTGTCGTGCAAGTCCGGTGTATCTGACCAGATTTGCCAGTCATGTAAACGCATACATTATCTAGCGCCCGTTCCCTAGTCGCGTTGATAGCCCGACAAAATTTGTTGAAAAATGCCCAAAATCTTTTCAACTTGCGGAATCCCATACTCATCATAGTCAATCTTAACATCATTGCCATCTAAGCGCAGAAATTTCCAATTATAGCCATTGGAGACAACGCCCCAAATGGTATCAATCGGATTTGACCCCGCAGCATTAAACCGTTGTGCAGCAATCATTTCAGCGATACATTGTGGACATGCAGGGTTAATCTCATTATTTTTTGCCTCTACCATACAAATAACAGGTGATTTGAGAAAAAGTTGGGTGGGCGAATTACTTAAGATAAAATCACAAAATCCATTTAACCCAACAGAAGTATCTACTGTAAACTCAATGCCTGAAAAGAGGCTAATTTTTCGTTGAAATTGCTTGCGAACCTCAAGTAAAACTGGCATCACCATCAGTTCTGAACGCGCCTTTTCTGTATTGATATTAAGTGCTAACGGGATGTTATCCTCCAAGAAATCTTGCAACTGCGCACTAGGTTCAATTTCTGGAATATTAACAAAGAGAGAATAATCAGATGAAATCGTGACAGGAAATTTATCGGTTACATGCTTAAACGTTTTGAAATCACTATAAGCCATTTTTACCTCCTCATTTCGCTAAACCAACTACACTTTCAGAATATAACGCAGTATGCCAAGAATCTTACCTACATCGCTGATTAAATACTCATCAAAATCAATGTCAACATCATTACCGACCAATCGAATAAATCGCCAGTTGGTCCCCGTTGTCACGGCTCCCCAGATTGTTTCGATTTGATTCTCCTGTTGTGCATTAAACTTCTGTGCTGCAATCATTTCTGCAATACATTGTGGATAGGCGCGACTGAGATCAAGGTTTTTGGCTTCAACCATGCAGACAACGGGTGCAGCAATCTCTAACTGATTCACCGATTGACTCAGGATATAGTCGCAATATCCGGTTAGCCCAAGTTTGGTATCTACGTTAAAATCTATGCCCGAAAAAAGCCCTAGTTGAAAGTCAAGCATTTTATAGATTTCGACCAATACTTGCATGACAATCAACTCAGAACGGGCTTTTTCTGTACTAATCTTTAGGGCAAGTGGAATATTGACCTTTAAAAGCTCTTGTAAAAATGGACTTACTTCAATCTCTGGAATACCAGCAAAAAGCGATTTTGTTGTGGAGATTGTCACAGGGAATTTGTCTGTGACATGCCTGAATGTTTTAAAATCACTGTACGCCACCTCCGCCCCTCCTTATCCATAATCCTTCCGATAGACCAGTACATCATGTTCAACGTGATAACCCACCGACTCATACAACGCAAAGGCAGCATCACGATAATTGTCAGTTTCGACATAAATTGCCTGCGCACCATGCGCATACATGCAGCGGATGCCCTCGCTGAGGATGGCGCGACCTAACCCTAAACCTTGGTAATCAGGATGGACCCCCAGTGGCTCAACTTGGCCGCTGACAGGCGAGATGGTGTCGTTGAGCCAGCAGACACAAAACGCGGCCAAGGTACCATCTGGGGCAACGGCAACCAAATCGAGCTCAGGTACATAGGTGGATTGGCCTAGTGTACGCGCTCGCCACGCCGCTGTCATGCTATCACTACCAAAGGCGGCACGGTGCAGCGTTTCATAGGCCGCAGCTTCAGCTTCACGCGTTTCGCCACTGCCAACCAATGGTCGAATCACAAAGCCATCTGGTAACTCTGTTGGTCCGTCACCCACAATATTTTCTGTCTGCCGCATCAACACCTTGGTCCACGAATTTTCACCGACATCTGCCTGCGATGCAAAGCCTGATGCCTCAAGCACACTCATCTGGTCTGTCTGTGTCGTGAACACGTTGGCAAACCAAATGGGACGACCATAGGGTGTGTCTAACATTTCACGGGCGCGCTCGTCAGCCCATGCCAGCATATCGGGCAGCAACGTCTCCACATACGCTGGGTGGCAGGCATAATCCAACCCCCAGAAGGGTGTCTGCATGACGACCCAACCCAACACGTTCCCTTGCTCATCAGCCCATAACTGTGCATTGCACGGTTCATCGAATGCCCATGAGCTAAAGCGATAGGGCAAATCCATCACGTGCATGTGGTCCGCTGCAAATTGAGTGACCAGTGCAGCCATCCGTTGTTGATCAGCCACACCGCTATAGGCTTGTTGTTGAATCGTCATCCTTCACCCTTCTTCCTTCAAATTTCACCCTTCAAACTTCACTTTCCATTCGCTGTGAGTAACTCTGTGCATACTCACGCGTATCCGCATAGTGCGGCGGGAGTGGACGTGCATTGGGCAGTGTCAACCACAGACGGAGCATGTGCCGACGCTTTGGTGACTCCAAACTGACAGGCTGATTTGCTGGATCATCAACAAAGCTGGTGCGGCCATGCAAAATGGTGTGATTGGAGGCAATGATGGTATCCCCCTGTTCTAGGCTAAACTCCATTGTCAGTTCTGGGTCCTGCATGACTCGCTTGAGCATGGCGATGGCTTCAATCTGTGTCTCGGTTAAGCGTGGCACATCCTCAAAGCGTTGCGCAGACTCGATGTAGGCCATCTTGAGAATGATGCTCAATTCGTTCTTAAAATAGGAATAAACGGGAATGACTTGACATTTTGCGCCATCAGTGCGTTGACCGCGTGCATCCACGTGGAAATCTTCCTGTAACACCTGCGCCAAGTCAGGGCGTTGTCGTGCTATTTCGTTGAAGACCCCAACTGCGCTGATGAGCAAGCTGCGTCCGCCTGTGCGTCCTTTTTGTAGACAAAAGAGCGCAAAAGCGTCGGCACCATCTGTATGGAATTCAATCGCCTGATTGGTTTCGTAATAGCGGATGGTGCTGTTTGCCCCAAACTTCTGACCACTGTCACGCACATCATGCATAAGACTGCCCGCTTTGTCTTGTTTGATGGCCCAGCCCAGATGTGTGCCAATCCCCCAAAGAGCCAGCCGTGATTTGGCCTCGCCCCACCGTTCGGCAGGCAGGCCGCGCAGTCGCACAAATCCACGTCCGCCGTCCAGTTCATCACGTAGACTGACCAGCAACTCCGATAACGTTGGCAGAGGAAAGTCACGCTGTTGAATGCTGTAAATTTCTTTTTCGGTCAATCCTACGCCATCCATTGCAGCATCAACTTCGGCAATATGGGTATCCGTCAGCGAAACCGTCCATTGCGCTTCTTGTTGAATCATGTCAATCCCACGCCAAGCAGCAGGATCATCTGTGAGTGGTTGTGTCAAATACTGTCTTGTTGTCATCATCTTGCTCCTCTATTACTTGGAATTCTCATCGAGCAGTTCTCTCAGCACAGCGATATGTGCAGGCCCCGTTTCACAGCACCCGCCAATCACCTGCACACCATCGGCCAACCACTGCTGCGCAAAAGTAGCATACCGATTGGGTGATAGTTCGCTGCGTATACCATGCTCATCACGCTTGGCCGTGAATTGCCAATCTTTGGGCAGCGGGGCAAATGCATTGGCATAGGCACCCACAATTGGGTCTGGCTTGTCGATTGCAGAGCCATCTGTAGTGGTATACTTGTCTTGGGTCATCTGTGCCGCAATTTTGACCAGTTCTGGGATTGCGGCAGTAATGGACTCCGGTGTGGAACAGTTTACCAGATATCCATAAATAGGGTAATCTGCAATCGCCGCAATCGCCTCTTGTAAGGTTTCTTGGCTGCGTAGGCAAGGAGGACCATCGACACGCAGATCATCCGCTAATGTCCATGAGACCCAGACGGGCTTCCCCGTGGTTAATGCTCCAACTGCGGCTGCCTTTGCCTCGATGCTGGTTGACATTGTTTCGCAAATAAACAAATCCACATAGGGCGCTAGAATTTTAGCCTGCTCTTCATATTCGGGTACAAGAGCCTCAAAATCATCGACCAAATCGGGCCGGAAACTAGGGGCCAAGGGTGGCAGCGAACCCGCCACCCAGACCTCTTTGGTCCGAGTGGCACGGGTAGACTCCAGTGCCTGTTGTGCCAACACACCTGCTTGCTCATTGAGCGCAGCAAACTCCGCCCCCATACCCGCAGGCTCCAGCCGTTGACGCACCGTCGCATAGGTGTTGGTGGTGATGATGTCCGCACCCGCTCGGATATAATCCTCGTGGATTTCCTGGACGACTTCTGGCATGGTCACAAGCGCATTGGCTGACCAAAGATTGTGCGCTCGGTTCATGCCCCGGTGGAGGAGTTCTTGCCCCATGCCACCATCCAGCAACAATGGTTGTCGCTTTAAAAATGTTTTGGTTAACGTCGCTGTTAACATAATGGTGTTTCCGTAATCTAATCTTCAAAAATAGATGTTATATGAATAGCCCTATATGCTTCTGGATAAGACAATTCATATGATTGATTGCATTTGGCTCCGCTCTAACTAAATGCTTGAACGTCCGGCCAAATGTCCTCCAATGGTATACGAAAACCGCTACAAAGAAAAATGGCAAAATTGTACTGACTTTCGGGTATCACAGCTACGGGGTGATTGTCAATCCGTCCAACCACACTGCATGAGTTGAAGTATGGCTTCAGAACATCCTCTGGGAATCCGATAACAAGGAGGGCTGTGGGTGTAGGCGTACCATAGCCACGCAGCCAAAATGAGTTATAAGGGCTGATGGTTGTGGGCAAACCGTAGCGAGAGCCATACAAATTTAAGGCACTGACTTGACCATGATTGGCCGAAATGATGCCCAGCGATTCATGTTCTGCTTTATGTACCTCATACACTGACCCTACTGTCTCGGCTAATTCTTCCCAGCCAACTTGGTTGATGAAGTTGTCATGCGCACCATTGCGAAAATCCCATAGTGGCGACCCCACCGGACCTATCGGCAACATCAATATAACGCCTATCGTTGCGCCAGCAGTCAATAGCCCATAGCTTATACGGTAGATGAACGCTTGCCGTCGTTCTACCACCCGCGTCAGCCACTGTTCACCTTGGACAACCCCTGCCGCCAAAAGCATGGGATAGGCTGGAGCCGTGTAATAAAATCGCCCCTCTGCCAACCAGAACAGAAGCATAGTTGTAACATACAGCCAGCCGATGGCGCGGTATCGGGTCCCCTTTGGTGTGGCAAAGAAGAAATAGAGGCCAATTGGGACGAGTGGCAGCGTGAGTGGGTTGACATTGATAAAAAGCTGCTGGATCAGAAAGCCTTCGGTACGTCCGAGTGCTGCATCACGCGCACGAATTGCGTTGAGAAAATCGAGCGTGATAAAGTCGTGTTGAAACTGCCAGAGTAGGTTGGGCGCAAAAATGAGCAGTGAGAGGGCAACGCCACCGCAGAGCCAAGGCGAGAAGAGATGACGGCGCAGGTTTGTAAGCAGCACACTGATAACAATGGCTGCGACAAACACGACCATTGTGTACTTGGTCATCATGCCCAGCCCAATACAGATGCCAATGCCTAGCCACCATCGCGGATTGTCTGAATTGAGTAAACGGAGCATAAAGTAGGCAATCATCACCCACCACAGGTAGTCAAAGGTGATGTATTGGAAGAGTGTCCCCATGATGAGTGACATAGGCGCAATGGCTGTGGCAATGGCGGCAATCACCTGTGCTTGCCGTCCACCACCCATCTCCTTTGCAATCAACCCTGCAAAGACCATGCCGATACACTGCGCTAGGGCTGCAAAGGATTTGATGCCAACCAGCGACAGGCCAAATAGTTCAATGCCAATGCGTCCAATCAAGGGCGTCAGCGGCGGGTAGGCGACATAGCCCCAGCCGAGATGCATCCCGTTTTCAAGGAAGGCCAACGCATCGCGGTGAAAGCCATATTGACCATTGGTGAGTAGGTGAAAGACAAAGCGAATACAGGACAACAAGATGAGTACATGTAAATCCGTCAATCGGCGTTGCATAACAGTTCTCCTCTGGGTAACTGGACGCGGACAAGCGCGG
>JBCCFC010000733.1:0-6933 GCA_039029935.1 Chloroflexota bacterium | reverse complement strand
TTCTTTTTTTTTCTAGTTCTTGTTCGGTTTGGGGGGTTTTGTTTGTTGTTTTGTACCTGGACTTTTTTTATACTCATACCCCCCCCCAATACCCCCCACGCCACCTCATGCCCCTACTGGTTATTTGTTTGGAATGATCTAAATAGGTAAACAGGATAAAACCATGAACTTTTTTCACTCAAACAAACATGAGAATCTATTTCAAGTCACACTACCACCCTCAGCAGAGTCACTGCGGCAGGAAGTGCGTGACTTTCTGCAATCTGAACTGGATACAGGTGGTTTTGAACCCCAATGCGACGCATGGCTGGCCGGGTTCTCGCCGGAATTTAGCCGCAAACTGGGTGAACGTGGCTGGCTGGGGATGACATGGCCTAGGGAATATGGCGGACAAGAACGTTCCGCATTGGATAGGTTTGTCGTCACAGAAGAACTGCTTGCCGCTAGCGCACCCGTTGTGGCCCATTGGATTGCCGACCGCCAGACCGGACCATTGCTATTGCGTTATGGCACAGAAGAGCAACGGCAGCTTATCATGCCCAAGATTGCACGGGGTGAATGCTATTTCGCCATCGGCATGAGTGAACCTGACTCCGGCTCCGATTTAGCCTCCATCGAGTCATCTGCCACCAAAGTCGAGGGCGGGTGGCGGCTCAACGGCCACAAAATCTGGACAAGCTGGGCGCATCGTTTCCACTACTCGATTGCGCTTTTCCGTACATCGCCCAAAAATGAGCAACGACATGCTGGGATGAGCCAGTTCTTGGTTGATTTGTCTGCGCCTGGACTGACCATCAAACCCATCATTTCGATTGATGGCAATCACCATTTCAACCAACTGCTCTTTGACGATGTATTTGTCCCCGATTCTATGGTCGTCGGGACCATCGGCAGAGGCTGGCAGCAGGTCATCGGCGAGTTGGCCTTTGAGCGGAGTGGTCCTGAGCGGCTGTTGAGCAGTTTTCCTGTGCTATTGGCTTATATGCGTCGTTTAAGCAATGGTACTGGTGAAAAATTAACTGAACATAGTGCTGTGACAATCGGGCAATTGGTTGCGCGTCTGTGGGCCATGCGACGAATGTCATTGGCCGTCGCCTTCATGTTGGATGACGGCGATATTCCTGATGTTGAAGGCTCGCTGGTCAAGGACTTGGGAACACGCTATGAGCAGGACATGGCCGAGATTGTTCGCTTGCTGACCCCTGTCCAGCCGTCCGTCGATTCAGATGATCCGCTTGAAGTGTATCTCGCACAGACAATGTTGCGAGGTCCGTCATTTACCCTACGCGGTGGCACAAATGAAATTTTGCGTGGCATTGTGGCGCGAAACTTAGGCTTGAGATAAAGACAAGATTGTCATTCCTGCGAAGGCAGGAATCCATCTTCGGTGTTATCATGGATTCCTGCCTTCGCAGGAATGACTGTTCGGAGATAAAGGAAGAACAACCATGCAAAATATGATTGTAGACACAGCCACACGCCTGTTTAGTGAACATTGTCCTGTCGAAGTGCTAGAGCAAGCCGAGCAGGGTGTATGGCCGACATCTTTATGGAATGAACTAGAAAAAACGGGCTTACACTTGGTGTCGATTCCCGAATCTGTTGGTGGCGTGGATGGCGACTTAACCGAGGCCACGACGGTCCTACGCGTTGCCAGTCAATATGCTGTCCCATTACCGCTGGCTGAGACATTTCTGGCTGGCTGGATTCTGGCGGAAATCGGCGGTGAGATGCCAGATGGCCCCATGACTGTTGTGACTTCGCGTAGCGATACATATCCGCAATTTACAGACGGCTTTGGTACAGGCGTTGTCCATCGGGTGCCCTATGCGGGACAGGTTCCTTGGATATTGGTGTTGGGGCAAGCAAGCTCTGGAGCGCTCCAGGCTGGTATTTTGGAACGTCAAGATGATCTGGCTGTTACTGCTAGCAAAAATATCGCTGTTGAACCACGTGATACACTCACACTGGAGAACACGCCATTTGCACAAGTCTATGCCGTCAACCTGTCACCCAAGTGGATTCAATCACGAGGTGCATTGTTACGTTGTGCGCAGATGGTTGGTGCCTTGGAGACCATCCTTGCCAAATCCGTTCAATATGCAGGCGAACGCGTTCAGTTTGGTCGCCCGATTGCCAAGTTCCAAGTGATCCAGCAATATCTGGCCGAGTTAGCCGCAGAAGTGGCGGCAGCACGGGCGGCAATGGAAGCAGCAGCGGCAACCACACAGTCCGCAGAATCACCAGCACAATTAGAGGACGCCTACGCCGCTATTGCTATGGCAAAAATTCGCGTCGGTGAGGCTACAGGCAAATCCAGCCGCATTGCTCATCAGGTCCACGCCGCGATGGGTTATACATACGAATATCCGCTCCACTTTTTCACCAAGCGACTATGGGCATGGCGTGACGAATTTGGCTCAGAAACCGAATGGGCGCAGTGGCTTGGCGAGCATGTTGTGCAGATGGGGGCGGATGACCTTTGGCCGTTTATCACGCATACATAAATTGAAACTAACCGCAGAGAGCGCGGAGAATGTAGAGAGAAGGGGAGATGGGGAGATGGGGAGATGGGGAGATTTGTTGATCATCACTCATCACTCATCACTCATCACTCTTCTTCTCTCTGTGGTTAAAGATAAGTAGAGGAAGATTCATGACACAACCATTGTTATTAACAGTTGAAGATTATATCGCCACGATTACGCTCAACCGTCCGGACCGCCGTAACGCTTTTACCGAAGAGATGATTCGTCTTTGGGTGGCAGCATTAGAGGAATGTCGAGATAGCGATGATGTAAAGGTAATCGTCATCACAGGCGCAGGCAAAGCGTTTTGCAGTGGTGGCGACATCCAAGAGATGATTGACCGTTTGGATGACGCGGGCGCACCTGCTCAGAAATCCTTTTTGGAGGGCGTACATGGGGTGGCACTGACGTTGGATCGTCTTGACAAGCCCGTCATCGCGGCCATCAACGGTGCGGCGACGGGTGCTGGGCTGGACATGGCCTTGATGTGTGACATCCGCTTTTCCTCGGATCGCGCCAAACTTGCCGCTACCTATGTCAACGTTGGTCTGGTTCCTGGTGATGGCGGTGCATTCTTCCTACCCCGCTTGGTAGGCATTGCCAAAGCCCTCGAACTGTTGTGGACAGGGGACTTTGTTTCGCCGCAAGAGGCCGAACGACTAGGGATCGTCAACCATGTTGTGCCCCATGATGCGTTGATGGATACAGTGTATGCCTTTGCCAAACGACTGGCACAAGGGCCAACAGTTGCCCAAAAGCTTATTAAGCGTGCTGTTTATGAGGGGCTACGCATAGATCTACGCACACATCTTGACATGATTTCTTCGCATTATGCAGTTGCAGCGGGGACGCAGGATCACCAGAATGCGATTGCGAGTTTTATGATAAAAGAGAAACCAATATTTGAAGGGCGGTGAAATATGATAGATTTGACTCAAATTTTTGGAAAAGAAAATGATTGTGGCGAAGATTCTCTTGCTGCACTCATTTCTGAAATTCAAAGATCACCCATCAATCCCAACAATATCCATCCACCAACAGCAGATTTATCAACACAATTCCTCAACCCCGTGACCAAACCGGACCCTGATTTTGACTCAGAAGCATGGCTTAATTTATGGGATAGCTATGAGGCTGAAATGAAGAAAGCGGCTAGGGCTGACGAAGTGAGGACGCTTATGGATATGGCTCTGACTCTACCCGCCGAATCCGCCAAGGTATCGTCTCGTCATCAGCTTCAACCAGCGTAAACCTTGCCAGCAACGTGCTCGGCTCTGGCTTGCGAGCTGTATCCGTATGCTCATAGGTAACAATGGCTTCGACAACAGGTGGCGTCAACGAAATCAAGCGGATGTTTTGTACATCGACCGACCGATAGCTCAACATCCGCTCTCGATAGGCATCAAAACGCACTTCATCCGACATCAACGCTGTTTTGTCCATTTCAACCGGATAGGAGATCATCGACCACGCTCTCTCTACATCTTTGTTGCCAAAGGCTGTATAATAGGCATTGATAAACCCCACAGGGTCACTTAACTCTCTGTTGGTTGTGCGAGCAGCTTCTGGTGTATTGGCTGGTGCTGGTGTGCTGGTGGCAGGCAAGGTCGTGTTTGAGAATGTATCTGGTGCAACATCGGAGGCGGGTTGTGGTTGGGGCTGCGGTGGAGGTACATCACGTGCAGGACTGCTCGAACGGCTACCTGTCGCCGTCGATACACTGTCCGGTATCATGGATTGGAGTGAGTCTGGATTAACCAAAGACCAAATGATGAGGGCGGAAATAAAGATTGCAATCATGGCGACAGAGAAGGCTTTCAACGTAATTATCCTTTACTACTGCCAAATAAAAGTCCGTAACTCACTCGCTGTGCTTGCTGCATCCAACATCTGCACACCTTGTGCATCGGTTGAAACACGTACGACAGATACTTGCCATGTATAAATCGCCTGTTCATCTTCTCCGGGGGCCAGATCAATCGTCAAACGGTGACTGGTAGATTTTGTCCAGACGGTAGGCAGCGTATTGGCACTACCGCCGCTGGGATAAAGCAACAACACATACCACTCATCGGGTGCAATCACATCAACTGTCACCCAACGCAACAACACACTCTCTGTACGACGAATGCTTGCTTCATCATTGGGTCCAATCAACCGTGGCGATTCATATATTGCAGCTTCATCATCATTCGTTTGGGGGGCTGCTTGGTTTGCAGAAACACTGTCCAATACCGACTGTGGCACACCTGCAACAGGGATAATCAGCTCATCACCTGGACGAATAATAGCATCGTTATCCAGATTGTTGGCGTTAAGAACATCATCCAGCGTGCTCCCAAAACGGAGCGCAATGGATACCAGTGTATCGGCTTGGCGAACAGTGTAGTTGAAGCGCGTATTAATCAGATCAATGGTTTCTGGCGTTGGCGCAAGAACGGGAGCCGCACCCTCCGGTGTTGGCGTCACCGCCGCAACCCCTTCCACATTGTCGCTGCCAGGGATAATCAGCTCTTGCCCGACACGCAAAAACGTGTTTTCCAAGGCATTGGCTGCCTGTAGCTCTGCAACCGTTACGCCATATTGTGTAGAAATCAAAAGTAGTGTTTCGCCACTGACAACGGTATGTGTCAAATTTTGTGGAATGGGTGTATTGAGCAAAGGTTCAGGTGTGGCTGTTGGCAGAATTTCTACGGTTGGTGGAATGTTCTCTAGCCCCGTAACACCCTCTGCCGTTGCTGTAGCGTCTATCAACGGAATATTTGTAGGCAGAATCGTATACCCTTGTGGTAATACAAGTTCCGCCTGTTGTCCTTGACTGCCGATTCGCCACCAAAATCCGAGGACGGCGAGAACAGCCAGTACCAATAATGTATCAATGATTGAGACACGCCGACCACGCTGTGGCTGCACACGTAAATCATAGCCACACATGAAACAGCTTTCTGCATCACGCGCAACACGTGTACCGCAATTGGGACAGCGACGGCCTGCGGTCGGTTGGGTCATCTGTTCTTGTGCCATTGCATAAATTATAGCATTGAAGACGTTTCTACGAAAGTTACTTGGTTGCTGAGTGTATGTTTGCGTCGTTAAACGTTCTGTAAATATAAAACAGGGTATGCACCCTTGTCATACCCTGTTAACGTACAAACCCAATCTTTGGTTCAACTATTCTGATTCTACAGGTGCCTGCTGGTCCAAAATATAAGCAACCAATGTCGCCAAGTCGCCTTCTGAAATGGTTTCACCATATGTTTGCACCATGATGCCTTCATTATAGCCTTCAACAAGGTAACTGTTGGGATCCACAATGCTGGTGTAAAGATAATTGGCTGGACTCAACCCTGTCTCCTCTGCACGAACAACAGAACGATTACCAAGGTCATACCAACTGGGTCCTGTCATCTCAACAGCGGGGTCAACGGCATGACAGCCGATACAAGCGTTGGCTGTCGCAAGGTTAACACCATCTGCCGGATCGGCAGCAACGACCAAATCCTCAAAGCCATCTGGTAAACCAGCATAGATGTCGTTCTCTCCCGCATACTCAAGCAATGTCGGCGGTGCAGGCGGCAGAACAACCTCTGGCACTCGACCATCCTCGATTGCCGTCAACTGTGCGCCCAAGCTAGGCGACATAATCAGCGTATTTGCGTCTGGTGTACAGCCAACCAACACCGACAACAGCATGAGCAATACAAAAATATTGCCAACAATAGATAGGATACGACCCCGCATTAGGAGCGGAAACATCATTATTTCCTCCAAAATGTATTCAACGTTTATATCGTTCATTTTTAAATTTTGTTTAAAACGATTCTGACTCACAACTATCTGAGAATCAGGTTTTTTGCCTATGTATATAGCGAAATTTAGAGTAGTTTATCATAGGGCATAGATTCAGGCAATTTACGATTTCATCTGCGAAATATTTCACAAACGAAAGCTGAATGATGATTTTGCATAAAAAAAGGTTCCAGTTTAATTAAACTGGAACCTTTTGGCATCCCTGAGAGGATTCGAACCTCTGACCTTTTGGACCGCAACCAAACGCTCTAATCCACTGAGCTACAGGGATACAAACCTACTGAGAAGTTTACCTCAATTTGCTTCACTCGCCAAATTTTTGAACCTGTGAATTTCATTAAGATAAAGTGGCGGGGAGGGAGGGATTTGAACCCTCGAGGGACTTATTAAGCCCCTACCCACTTAGCAGGCGGGCGCACTCGACCAGACTATGCGACCTCCCCACACAAGTTGCTAAGATTTTGTTTTGTTGATTTTTTCTCTTTTAATGAAGAGCGGAGGGAGAGGGATTCGAACCCCCGGTGACATCGCTGCCACAGTTGTTTTCAAGACAACCGCCTTCGTCCGCTCGGCCATCCCTCCATCATCAACAAAT
>JBCCFC010000732.1:0-6933 GCA_039029935.1 Chloroflexota bacterium | reverse complement strand
TCTGTGACGCAGGTAGCCAACCTGCGATACTGTCTTTTCCCCTATTTCGACAACTCTGTTGAAATAGGGTGTCAGCAAATCTAGCTCTCTGCTCTCTATACAATCTCTGCTTGCTCTACGCTCTCTGCGGTTATTCTCCTTAGTTTAAGAGCTGCTCTGCCTGACGCACCAACCCTAAAAATTCATCTACATCTTCATCACCCACAAAGAAATCAGCAGCCTGCTCCGCAATCATACGCACATCGCTCATATGGCTGTCTTGTGCCCAGTAGCTCTCTCGTAGAATCTCGGCATATTCAGCGATGGCCGTATCGAGCTGGAAGCTGGGTGAGGCGGCGTAGATGTCATTGGCAAATTGCTCACGACCCAGGACATTATTTACTTCCACAACCTGCCCACTATCCATATCTTGATAGCGCACATAAACAGTGGCGGCGACCTCGTTGGTGGCGATTTCCTCACCATCCGCAGCCTTCGCAAATTTCACCTCATACAGTGCCGTTACACTATGTCCTGCACCAACCTCACCCGCATCAACTGTGTCATCGCGGAAGTCATCATCAGCAACACGGCGGTTCTCATAGCCCAACAGTCGATAGCGGCTGACAACAGCAGGATTAAAGTCTACCTGCACCTTGGCATCCTTGGCGATAACTTGCAACATGCCTGTCAAATTTTCGACAAAGAAGCGGTTGGCCTCATCCAGCGTATCCACATAGGCGTAGTTCCCATCACCATCATTGGCAAGCTGCTCCATCAACACATCGTTGTAGTTGCCCATGCCAAAGCCAACGGTTGAAAGCGTGATGCCTTGGTCAACATAGTCTTGTACACGGTTCAAAATCGAATTTGACCCCGTATTACCAACATTGGCAACCCCATCCGAAGCCAGAATCAAGCGCACAATACGGTCTTGTTCCGCATTCTCGGCCATACGCATCATCTCTTCTGCCATCTGATACCCCTGAACCAGTCCTTGTTCCAGATTGGTTGAACCATTGGCTTGCAAGCGGTCAATGGCTCGTAGGATGCGATCCTTTTGGCTGGCAGGCGTGGGTCGCAGATGCAGCCCCGCACCACCGCCATAGACAACGATACCGACTTCATCGGTAGGGCGCAACTCCTCCACCAGCAACCGCAGCGAGCGTTTGACCAAACCGATGCGGTTCTCTTGGTTCATCGAGCCAGAGACATCAACCACAAAGACCAAAGAGGCATCTTTGCGATCCTCAGCATTGATGACCTTGCCCTGCAACCCGACCCGCATCAGATGATAGCGTTCACCACCAAAAGGAGATGGCGCACCTTCGAGATGAATGGCAAAGGCCCCTTCGCTTGGCGGTGTATAGTCGCGCTTAAAGTAGTTGAGGAACTCTTCTGTGCGCACAGAGTCAGGGTCGGGCATGTGACCATCATGAACATAGCGGCGAGCGACCGTGTACGAGGCCGTGTCTACATCCATTGCAAAGGTAGATAGGTGATCATCTTCGGTGTCGATAAAGGGGTTGACCCCATAGTTTTGAAAGAAGGTGGCATCATAGGGCTTGTCATTGACGATTGCACTGCCGCCTGTGGAGTAGCCATTGCCCTCGGCGGGGACAGCACGGACTCTATTCGCTTGCAGGGGGGCTGGTGCTGCTTCTTCTGCATAGCCCGCATCGCCTGATGAATATCCACGCTGACTATAAGAGGGTGCGCCACATGCGCTGACCAATAGTGATCCTGCGCATAAAACACTAATGGCAGTCATACTACTTTTGCGAAAAATATTTTTGGTATTGATGCTGTTCAGATTCAAACGTGTAAACATAGGTGGCTCCTTATTATTCATTACTGCTTGATTTAGACTTGTCAACAAGCGTTGTTGTCTGTGCTTGTTGCTTGCCTCCATCTTCGCAGAAATCTGGTACACTGCAAGAGCCACTTGTGTATAATTGAATGCAACAGGGGAATTTTTTTGTTTCATAACGATGGATGGTACATGTTACTGCCCATGTACCATTCAATGGTACACGACACTTGTACCTCTGGTATAACATCTATAACTGAGGGTGTGTATAGTGTGAACGAACAGATTCTTTTTGCATGAAATCAGCCAGTCAGCTTGTCAGCACTTCAGCACTTCAGCACACTGGCTGACAAGCTGACAAGCTGACTTTATGCTGTTGGGTGTTATCCGCAGATAAGTGGGCGTCTATGCAGGCAGCGGTCCTACTGCCCAATTCCCCGGTGCTGCGGGGTCATCGCTATAATAGAATTCCTCCATATTGATGACCATTTCCTCTAGCAAGATACCACCGCGCCCTGACCTATCCATATGCGGGAAGGATGCCCGCGACGCAACTTCATCCACATTGACCGTACTCTGATTGAGGAATAACTCCTCTGGGTCCAGCAGCCCATCTCCATTGCGGTCTGCCATTTTATACCACATTGCACAGATATCATGCATATTCGACATGAATGCCTCTTTATCAGCCAACATCACATCATAGGCATTCATAAATTCATCGAGCGAGACACATCCATCTTGATTCGTATCGGCCACTTGACGCAACCCTTCCCACAACTGCATATAGACGGGATATAGGTTTGTATATTCTGGTGAATCAGGGGCATACTCATAGAGTTCACCGATTTTGACCATCACCTGCTCATAATCGTCGCGTTCTAGCAACCCATTATTGTCGTTGTCCTGTAAATGAAAGAGATGCGTCAATTTCTTTTTCTGAAAATCGGTCAGCATAAATAACTCCTTATTAATTTGAATCAACCTGTTTAAATTGGCAATCTATTGATGACAAATTCATCCATGTAGTCGTCAGAGTTATGCACCACAACAACGGTAAACTTTGTCTATTTGTTCCCATTGTTGTGTTTCATGTGTGTCGCTGCCTTATCAACAATTAGAAGCTATGGACGAGTTGACGTATACTTGTCAGCGGCAAGAATATCATGTTTGATTGAAAGGCAAGGCTGGATGCAGAGCAGAGCAATAGCGATAATCATCTGCACAGCTTGTCTGAGCTTTTTTGTTGATAATGGAGGGAAAAATAAATCACATTGCCCAAAGAAGATACAATGAGCTATAATCTGTTTGGCAGCGAATTTAAGTCAGACCCTCATTCCGTTTATGCTCAAATGCGCCAAGATAATCCCATTTACTGCCGCCCCGCATTTTACGGCGAACGCGTCATGTGGTTCATCACACGCTATGATGATGTCGCTGAGGTGTTGCGCGACCATCAACGCTTTGTCAAGAGCCTACGCACGACTATGACAGCAGGCGAATTGGCGCAGTTGGCCGCGGATTCGCCCGTCCTGGACCCGGTGATGGAGTTGATGAACAATCACATGCTCAATCTGGATGTGCCGAACCACACACGGCTGCGTAGTTTGGTCAACAAGGCATTTACGGCTCGGGTCGTCAGCCAGATGCAGGGGCGAATTCAACGCTTTGCCGACCAGTTGATTGACAAGGTTCAGGCGCGCAAACAGATGGATTTGGTCGAGCAATATGCCTATCCGCTACCCATCAACATGATTGCCGATTTGATCGGTGTGCCACCCAAGGACCGCCATAAATTTCGGCTGTGGTCATCGGGGTTGGTTTCACCCTCATCAACGGCCAACCGCAATCCAAAAAAATATGAGCGCACCAAACGCATCATTGAAGATTTCACGGACTATTTGCAGCGACTTTTTGATGAACACCGTCTCTTGATGGAACAGGGTGCGCAACCTGATGATGATCTGATCACGCAACTCTTGCAGGCGGAAGAAGATGGGGACAAACTATCTGAGTCGGAACTGTTTAGCATGATGATTCTGTTGATTGTGGCGGGGTATGACACGACGGTCAATTTAATCAGCAATGGCGCATTGTTGTTGTTGCAGCATCCAGCGCAACTCGATTTGTTGATGCGTGAACCAGAGCGTTTTCCCAATACCATTGAGGAAATCATGCGCTACGAAAGTCCAGTAGACCGAGCGACCATGCGCTTTGTCGCGACCGACTTAGAATTTCACGGTCATGCCATGAAACGTGGCGATGCGGTGAGTTTGGTGCTGGGGTCGGCGGGGCGTGATGAACGCCAGTTTGATAACCCAGATGTGTTTGACATTACACGCGAAAATGTGCGGCATCTTGGCTTTGGGTTCGGCATCCACTATTGCCTCGGTGCGCCCCTCGCACGGCTGGAGGGGCAGATTGCGTTGGAGACATTGTTCCGGCGGTTGCCCAATTTGCGGCTGGATATTGAGATTGACAAGTTGAAGTGGCGTACCAATCCGATTTTACGCGGTGCGCAGCGGATGCCCGTGAGATGGGATTAGGAACGTATGTCAGTATTCGGTGCGTCAGTATTCGGTGGTCAGTGCCGGATGACCGACACACTGAATACTGACACACCGGATACTGATATACTGAATACCAAGAATCAGGAGATATACATGTCTACCTATAAGGTGCTAACCGAAGAGCAAGTACAGAGCTTCCTAGACAACGGCTATCTGGTGGTCAAAGACTGTTTTGACCGCGAGTTTGCCACGCAGTGGACCGACCACGCCTTTGAGCGGCTGGGCTATGACGCCAACGACCGCTCGACATGGGAGAAAGAGATCATCTGGATGGACCATGCCTTTCAGAGGCCAGTGGCGGAGATTTCACAAAAGGCGTGGGATGCCATTTGCGATGTCGTCGGTGGTGCGGCTCGAATTGAGGACAAGGTGATGCGGCTGGTGTCGTCGGGGCATTTTACCACCGTCAACTCGCGTGAATGGTCGGATTCGTTTATCGTCAACTTAAAGCGTGGTGAGAACGAAGCGTGGGTTCCACCTTCGCCCACTTCTGGCGGCTGGCACAAGGATGGCAGCTACTTCAACCACTTTATCGACAGCCGCGAACAGGCATTGCTGACAATTGTGTTGTGGTCGGATATCGATCATAAAGGCGGTGGCACGTTTATTGCCCCCGACTCCGTGCGTCGTGTGGCGCGCTATCTGCGTGATCATCCAGAAGGTGGTGAGCGTGGCTTTGCTCAGAAACTTATCCAGCAGTGTGAAGAATTTGTCGAAGTTACAGGCGAGACGGGTGACTTTATCATTCTGCACCCGTTTATGATCCACTCATCATCACACAACCATTCAGGCCGACCGCGCTTTATGACCAACCCGCCAGTGGTCCTCAAGGAGCCAATGAACTTGAATCGTGAGAATGCGGATGAGTTTTCGCTATTGGAGCGGGCGACGTTGCATTATTTGGGATTGGATCGGCTAGATTTTCGCCGGACAGCCCCACGCGAGGAGCGCTGGACAATTGTGGCATAAGAATGAGAATCAAATGATATATTGTGGCACACACAATAAGTTTGCGGTTGGAGGCTTCCAGGATGAACCGTTTGTGCTGGCTTAATGCTGTGCCAAATAAAACACCATATCGTGCTCCACAGTTCTTACCCCAAAGTGATGGTGAAGCAGAGCCAAAATCTGCGAACGATGATCGGTGGCGTGATTGGCGATATGCATCAGCAATGCCCACCGTGGATGCTGGCGTAGGATGTCACGTGTACCAATTTCCCACTGAATCACCTCATCCAATTGTCCTTGGTCAAGTGAGTAGACATAGGCGAGTACATCGGCTTTCATCGCATTCCACACGGTTTTGGTGGCATCAATGGATGTGAAGTCTTCAAAGGCCAAGTGTGGCGGCAATGGATTGTCTTGCAGACGCATCATCCAGCGGTGTGTACCGCTCATCATATGGACGACATGGTTGCGGATTGAGCCAATCGAATAGTCGATGGGCTGTGTAAACTGCTCGTCGGTCAACTCTTGAATGCAATCCCAGACCAATTCACATGACCAATAGGTGTATTCATAGAATGTGCGAGTAGATGTTGGTGTCATACTGAGATTCCCGCTTTCATTTCAAATTGAGCAAACTGTGTGGGAATGCGTTTGGCAAGATTTTTGACCCCTTTTTGTACGGCTCGCTTCACCTTGGGTCGTTCATCAGCCAATAAGGACGGTAGCAAAAATTGGATATGGACAAACTGCTTTGCTGCTTCTGCTGTGGTCAGCACCATCGCTAGATTCCATGCCGCATGTTCATTTGCATCATCTATGGTACGCAACCATGTCTCAACCAAGGCAGGTTGATGCTTGAGCGCACAGTTGCTCACTGCATAGGCCCCCATATTCTTGCTCACATATTTGTCTGTATCAGCCATCAACGGTGTGAGGAGAGGTAACAGTTGCTGACATTGTTCTGATGTGCAATCTCTGGTCGCAAATCCAATGGCAACAGCGGTCATGCGTCGGATATTGGCAGAGGGGTCCTGTACCCATTGTGCTAATTTGGGAAAGATGCGTGAAAACGATCCACTGATGATATAGGCCAATGCACCTGCTGCCCACTCGCGCACTTCCCAATTATCATCATCGCCAAGACACGCAACAATTTCATCAATTTCCTCTGAGTTCCGCGCATAAAATTCAGGCAGCAAATAGACACCAATCTCTTTGGCACCGTCATTGCTCGAATTAGCAAAGGCCAGCGCATATTCATAAAGCCTCTCCGGTTGGTCGCGATATTTCTTGTGGATTAGTTTGATGGCACGATCTTTAATTTTCTGTGGCGGTGTGCCTGCATGGTTTGTCTTGAAGAGATCGAGACAGGCGATGGCATCGGTTATATTTTTATGTTCAAGATGTCGTAGAAACTCGTTTTGCCATTCATTGGCGTTGGGCATACTATCTCCTGCAGTGGCTTGTGTGGTGGACAAAGGAAGTATCGCAGGTTGGCTACCTGCGTCACAGATTGGTTATCTGTGACGCAGGTAGCCAACCTGCGATACTTCCTTTGTCCACCACACAAGCCACTGCAGGAGATAGTATGCCCAACGCCAATGAATGGCAAAACGAGTTTCTACG
>JBCCFC010000731.1:0-6935 GCA_039029935.1 Chloroflexota bacterium | reverse complement strand
CGTTGAATCCCCCTATCAACTGATTATCCAAGCGTTGGGTGTCGATGAGCGAGATAGTAAATGGATGATGTTCCTTCTTACGTAGCTCATGAGCATAGATTTTAAGCCAGGCTTCAGCAATGTCTTGGGGATTTTTATGCGCATCAATCGTTTCCAAGTATTGATCATAGGGAAACACACTCCACACTGTATTCTCAGACGCAAGAAGATAGTTGACACTGTCCTGCACTTCATAGGCAACCTCTACCATCGCCATAGAACAGGCGTCAAGGAAGAGCAAATCAATTTTATCGTTTGGTACTTTGCTCAAGGCATTGCGCAAAGCGTCCCCTAATAATTTGGTGGAGAGTGAATTTCTGGGGTTATCATCCCAAATCATGCCTGCTAAGGTTTCATCAACATTACTTTGAACCCCTCGAGGGGAGAGCATTCTCAATCTTTTACCACCACTATCATCCCATGCAACAGGCGACGGTGGCAGTACATTAGGAGACCAACCATTCCCATGCCCGACAATTGAGAGCATGACCTGTTTGGCATCGGGATGTGCTTGCATACTACTACGCACAAAATGCCCCAGATTGATATCACTTGCAGAATCTTCGGTACTCTTCCACATTGTGCGATTCAATACATATAGCGGCTCGCCTTGGTCATTCGTACATGTATCATCCATATCGTTAGGACAAATCAGGTCGGTATCTGGCTGAAGTTCGTAGACATAGCTATTTGTACCACCCTTGGTATCATCAAGACCTCGACCATAACGGTCAATCATCAGGCGGACAATAATATTGGGATTATGTGCTTGTGTTTCGGCACGGTTGAGTAGTGAGTTAATGCTACTGGATAGGTTATTGTCGCCCACTGCATAAATCAGGACCAAGGTTTTACCCTTTGCACTCTTTGTGTTTGATAGTGTCACCGTTGCCGAAGCCTCAAGGTATAGACCTCTTTTGTCAGGTGGTATAACCCCTTTGAGCATGGCCGCACTTGTGAGCATACTACCGCCAGCTATCCCCTCGTCTATGGTTGCACGATATGATAGTTCTGTGCGACCCCTCTTCAGTGGGCCTTGATATTGAATTTGCCCATCGATATAGTTTGTACCACTAAGAATAGGTAAACTATTCAATACATATGTAACACTAATAGGTAATGTATCCGTCAGATAGGCTGTTTCAACGGGCTCTGAGGCAGTTATGATGATTTGATAGGTAACTTCATCATTTGGCTCGACAAGCTCACTGGAAACGGTTTTTTCTAGCTGGATCGGTGACGCACAGAGTCGGTTTGTACTTTGTAGACGCGTCCTATTATTTTCTCTAAACGTATCATCAAGCCATGTTTGGAAGCTATCATTCACTGGCTCGCATAGCTCTGTATTGTTAAAATAAAATTGTTTTAGTGATTCCAGTTTGGTCAACAATTGTGGCAGTGCGCCGCTTAACTCATTGTCGTTTAACAATAATGTATCTAATTTTTTCAAATTGCCTAACTCTTTCGGAACAGACCCACGTAGTTGATTATGGTTCAGATGGAGTTCGGTCAGTTCCGAAAGACGCCCTAAACAGATAGGTATATTTCCCGTGAGCTGGTTGTGACTCAGATTCAGATCAGTTAATCGAGAAAGATTATTAATGACGTTAGGAATCGCGCCCGTTAACTGGTTTGAAGGTAGGCGTAGATTGATCAGATGTCTCAGATAACCAATTTCACGCGGGATAGTCCCTGATAGATTATTTTCAGGAAGCCGTAACTGCACAACATGTTTCTGGGTTCCACCGATAGTGCCACAGGTGACACCGTACCAGTCACAAGGTGAAGTTCCGTCGTCTGGAAACCAGTGATCATTTCGTGTCCAGTGGTCACCATCCGTGCTGTCGTAAAAAGCCTCAAGTGCCCGATACTCAATTGCGGGTATGTCTATATCTTCGTCTATCGAAACCTCATGAAAAGCCATGAAAAGACACAACTCTGGCTCTTGTATCGGTATCAGTGGATCTATTGGCCCTGGGTCTATTTGTGTTGGGTCAGATTCGTATCGTTCATGTACAACAAATGCCCCGATTCTAGTTTGGTGTTGTATACGTTTTGTTTGTATACTTGAATTTTGTCTTGCCAATGTAGAAGTTGGGATCAAACTCGCCAAACAACCGACCAACAGGCATAGCCAGATCGTTTGACGTAGTGAGAAATCGATTCGATTTCTACAAAAGGTATCAGAATATTGCTTCATTATTATTCTCCGTAATGACTGTGGAGTTGGCACAAAGTCTGTGTTTTTGATTCTATCGTTGTTGTGTCAGCGACATATGTTTAGTATAGGGCGGGGGCGGGGCGAAAACTGCCAAAAATGAAGCAATTTCTGCCAATTTTTTATTTGTGAAATTTTCTGTCATTCGTCATTCTTCGAAACTATCAATAGAAGAATCATCCAACAAGAAAGGAACATGGCATTATCATGGCTAACACACGGACAAAGAGAGACACTGATAAAAATTTTGAGGATTTAGTTAAGCAGGCATTGAAAGATTTCACCAAGCCAAAAAAACTTGGAGAGGAATCACCATTTGTCACCCCATATCTCTTAGAAGGATATTGGCCTGATGACATTGGCTTGCAGGAGAATCCCGTTGCGCGTGGGAATGCCTTGCGCCAATTTATGCGCCAAGTCCACGCCCATATGAAGCAGAATTCAACGGTCAAGCATCCTGCTTATCTTGCGAAATTAATTGAACTACAGTATTTTGAAGGACTGCCAATCACGAGAGTACGACTTGAGCTGGGGCAACCGCACGACGCATCAGAAGAATTGCCAGCAAATGGCTTCAAAAATCATAATAGACGTGCGGTCGCAACATTTATCAAGACATTCATCCAAGATATTCAACCAGTGTTACATTTAGAAAAGCCCCCATTGATTCAACAAGTCGTAGGGCGGAAAGAACAACTTGAGCAGTGCCTTGAGTGGATTGATAAAAATCATACCTTTGCATTGCTTGGCCCCAGTGGAATCGGCAAAACCACCTTAGCAAGCCATGCCATCACAAAATGTCGGTCAGCACGTCCCATTTTCTGGTATACATTTCATCGCGACTTAAACGACCAGCTCGACCACCTCGTGTTTAAACTGGCGTACCTTCTGCACAAAAATCAACAATCAACCCTGTTTGAACAATTACTCGCTTATGGCAGAGGTACACAGAATGAACGGAGTGAGGGGCAAATTGATTGGGATATTGTGATCGGGTTAATTGCACCGACCTTAGAAAGAATGTCGCCTACACCAATTTTATGTTTTGATGAAGTCAATCAATTAGAATCTATCAACGCAGATAACAGAATTGCTGGTCTTCTTGAGCAGTTGCGAGGAGCCGCCCCCATTCTGTTGATGAGTCAAGAGTTTATGCCCATTGACACAAAGCAATATTATATAAGACTATCCCCGCTCACAAGCGGTGATTTCCGGCAGATGTTAGAGGCATCAAAAGTCCGTCGCGATTGGTTAGCGACATTTAACCCAACAAATTTACAGAGACTTGTAGACTACACGCATGGTAACCCGCGCTTATTAGAATTATCACTCACATTCATGGCGTTGACAGAGCAATCGCTTGAAGAAATCTTAGAAGAACTGGAAAAATCGCCATCTGTTCAGTTTGTACTAAACAAAATTAGACAGTGGCTAACAATCGGTGAGTGGCAGCTTCTACAATTTTTGTCGGTCTTTACTGCGCCTGTACCTATACAAGCCCTCTTAGATAACCAAGGAAAACTATTTCTTGCTCGTTTAAAAGAACATCGTTTAGTGCAATATGATAATCAAGAGGCTGTCCGGTTACTGCCAGCCTATCAAGAAGCAATTAAAGCCACTTTAAACAGTGAAGAATATATATATCACCATTATCGTGCCGCGCGCTTGCGTGAAAAATATGGCGAATATACAGTATCACTCTATCATTGGGTTGAAGCCAAGGCATATGACCACGCTGTTCAATTATGGTCAGACTATTTTGACTATGAAATGTTGCCAGGGAGCAGCAGTGCCATACTTGCAATACTGGATCGCATCCCTATAGAATCACTTCACAAGAAAAACCAAGAAGAGCTCATTGTAACGCGTATCAAACTTCGCCGATTACTCGGAAAGCAAGAAGGGAGATTGGAAGATATTCACTTACTAAAAGGGTCGGAGCAATCGGAATTGTTATATATGCGAGGGCTTATCGCAGAAGATGATGATGACCTCGACCAAGCCACCCATCAATATAGAGAGGCGATTAAACTTGGCGAAAGAGCGATTGAAGATCACTTGGCCTATTACGATAGACATCCCGGCAATTGTTTACCCTATTATCTGAGAAACTTAGTGTGGGTTCTTCGACGTAATGGAAATACAAATGCTGAGAATGCATTCGATGAAGCCTGGCAAGCAGCGTTGATGATTGAATATGAAGCCGAACAGGCCAAAGGCATTATTCAAATTAGCCGAGGACAGTTCACAGAAGCACACAAGCATTACGATAACGCCAGAAACCTTGCGATAGACATCAAACATATACATGGTATTGCAAGAGCCTGTCTCAGATTGGGTATGTTGTGTTCTAGTCAAAACCGAGTACCAGATGCAGAGCAATACTTTGCAGAAGCCGAAAGCTATTACGAGCGAATGGGACATCGGGTTGCCTTGGCTGGTGTCAAGCAGAATCGATCTTATATGTATTTAATTGCGGGACAATATGAACAAGCATTGCTCTACGCGGAAGAGGCATTAAGGCTCTTTGAACAGTTTGGCAATCTATATGGCATCATTATGACAAGGCAAACGCTGGGTGAGGCTTGTGTCAATCTTGACCGACTGGATGAGGCAGAAACGCATATCTTATGGGGGATGCGTTCCGAAACACCAGATGTTATGTGTAATACCCAGAGAACTTTGGGGGAAATCCGCTTAAAACAAAATAGATTGGGTGAAGCATTTCGATTTGTCAAGCAGTCCATACAAATAGCGCAGGAGGACAACCTACCATTTTTGGAAGCCTATAGTCATGAGGTTAGGGGACATATCCGTATTGCGCAGGAAAACATAGGTGAGGCCAAGAAGTCCTTTGAAGAAGCCAAGACATTATTTGAAGAGATGGGCGTGGCGAGCAAGGTTGAATCGCTTGAAGAAATTTTAATGGGTCTGAATTTGTGAGCTTGGCAATTCTAATTCTTTAATCACCGCTGTACGGAGTTCTGTTACCTTTTTGAAACCTTCATCGTTGGTCAAGAATACATCACAACCAACAGTAATCGCAACAGCCGCTTGTAGCGCATCAGGCAGCTTCAAGTTATAGGTTGCACGTAGCCGACTCGCCCGTATACCAATATTGTCATCAATATGGACAAATTGAGTATCCTTACCATTTGATATGACCTGCTTGAATGCATTTTGCAGTCGAATATGATTATTACGATAAGGGGTATTGCTCATGGGCAATGCCCGCAATTGTACCCCATGCGGGACGCCCCTCTTGTACAATGGTTTCTTGCATAGCCACATCCTGTTGGGATATAGACGGAGCAAGTTTCTGGGGTGCAAGCGTATTCAAAATTTCTTGAACAAAATCAAACCGCGTTTGAGGTGTCCATCCTGTCACAATTTCTAAAACAGTTTCATAGGTTAACGCTGTGTTGACCATCAGTACCACCCTTCCCTGTTAACATATATTCAAGCTGGTCAAATCTATGAATCAATTATATCATAGGTCGAGAATCCATTATATTGCTGATCTATTCAGATGAGGAAAAGATGATCATAATATCACAAACATCAACCTATTATAAATTATAGATGAATCTGTCAGCCAATACGAAATTCCCATTCTACAGTCCCAATAATGGGGCTAAAGCGCAACCATCCACGCCATTCCTGAACCAACAAAGGAGCAACAAGCATGATTACATCGACTGTGCAAACAGTACTCGATACCGATAAAATCGCCGACATCTTTACCACCCACTATCACCTTGGCACACCAACCCATTGCGAATTAATTCGTGCGGGCTTCAACCACAACTATCTCATCGAAACGGGCGATGGTAAATATGTGTTGCGTGTCTATCTGAAGGGCAAGTATTATATTCGCAATGCAGATGACTTTCGCTTTGAACTGGACCTGCTCAACTTTTTGCACAAACAGGGCTTGCCCGTTGTGCGTCCCATTGCCAATCATGAAGGTGAATGGTTGACGACTCATGTATTTGAGGACGCAAACACGCATCACCTGGCACTCTTCCATTTTGCACACGGCGTTGAGATTGACAAAGCCAGTGCCAATGGTGACTTGACCGATGCCCATGTCGAGCAAATTGGCGAAGTCAAGGCGCGCATCCACCAGGTAACAGACAATTTTCAGAGTCCGTATCATCGTTACCATCTCAACCTGTCCACCTATTTGATGGACAAACCGATGCAGCTATTGGACACGCTGTTACGCGAGCGACAGTTGGGCGATTTAACGTTCTTGCGACCCATTACCGAACGACTACGACAACAAGTCAGTACTCTGACACAGACAGCACCAACTTATGGCATCATCCATGCTGATATGCATGGCAACAACATTTTGTTGGACAATGAGACAGGCATGACGGTGATAGACTTTGACCACTGTGCCTATGGGTGGCGTGTCTATGACTTTATGGTTTGGAGGGGCAATCCAGAAGTCTTGGCAACGGTTCTCAGGGGCTATGAGTCAGTACGCAAGCTATCATCACTAGAAAAGGAGTTGATGCCCGTCTTTGCCAAACTGCAACTCTTGTGGGATATTGGCGATGTGCTGCTCTTTAAGCCGTTGTGGGGCGAGGAGATTACAAATCAATATCTTGAAGAATGTGTGCAAGTGATGAAGGATGAGATAACGTAAAAATAGTGTCGCGGATTCAGG
>JBCCFC010000730.1:0-6951 GCA_039029935.1 Chloroflexota bacterium | reverse complement strand
TGGACTCCAGCCTTTATCGGGGTGACCTAAGAGCCTAACTGTTCGTGTTCACCCTCTTTCTGACCATTACACAATGGGTCTGTTTACCATCAATATTGTTTACATAATCTATTCGTTTCGGCTTCTATGGCTGGCTTTCGCACCTAGCCAATAAAAGCGTTAGTATCAGGAATTATTTCTGTAGATTTGCCTAACACCAAAATTGATACAACCGGAGTTTATGCAAGAAAATCATGGTAGAGTATAATATGATGATGTAGCAAAACGAAGTCTACTATGCTTCGCTTTTGATAAGAGATACTATATTTATAAGGAATATCTATACATAGCAATCTTATGGCAAAAAAACGAAGAACCAAAGCCCAGAAACGCAGAAAGACGCAACAGCAACAACAAAGTCGTCCATCCAACCGCATCAAGCAAGCGGTGGATTCTTTAAAACACAACAAAGTGGACGAAGCTGTAACACTGGCTCGACAAGCGTTGCGAGGGGCAAATGATGATCAGACCAAAGAAAAGGCAAAAGTAGTGCTTGCAGAGTCGAATTTTCGACTGGCTGCCAAGCAGACAGATTTGACCAAGCGTCTTGATGCACTCGACGCTGCACTCAAAGTTGACTCAACGTCTGCGCGCTTTCATTTGCATCGAGGGCAAACCTTGCTCCAGCTAGGTCGGCTTGACGAGGCATTAAAGGCTTTTGATCAGTTGGGTAAAGTTGGCAATGCAAACGTTGTTGATGGCGACATCCTGGCGCGGATTGATTATATCCGTCAGCTTACGACACTGGTTAATGACAGGGTTGATAGCGGCAAAAAATCCAGTGCAGCAAAGACGACGCTATCACCAAAAGAAACAAATACGCTGAAGTTGATTCAGGAGGTCCATGCCAGTGATCGTAAGTTGACGCCGCTCAAAAAGACAGAGCAGTGGTTGGCAAAACTTGGCAAGGATAGCGTGGCGGGTCCCTCCATTGCTGTTTGGACACACCTGATTGATATGTATGGTCGTCCCAAGTCATCTCCGCTCATTGAGCTACAACAAGCCATCTTGACCGACCAAGAGATTGATGCCGACACGGGGAAACGCCCCAACGCCATCCTCAACTATTATCTGGGGATTGCGGCCATGCGCAAGGGCGAGCGGGCTGTAGCACAGACGGCCTGGTTGCAAGCCAATCAACAGGGACTATCGACGGCATGGTTTGTGGACAACCGCATGAACCAAATGCGTGAGTCGATTGTCGCCTCTGCACAAAACGAACATTGGCGTGAGGTGATTCGTCAAACCAATAAGTTGAATGAAGACGATGTGGCTGCGGATAAGGTGCTTTCGGAGACAGTCGGTGTCGCCTATGAGAATCTTGGCTATGCATCTGCGCAAAAAGGAGATTGGCAACGCGCCGCAAGGCAATGGCGTGAGGCCACCAAGACCATCGGTCGGCGTCAACTCATACAGAACTTGGCAATGGCCGAGGAAAAGTTGAGTAATTGGGAGGATGCCGCCTTGTCTTGGCGCGACATGGTCAAGCGACGCCCTCGCAAGAAAGATCATCCCAACTACCTAAGCGATACGCAGGTCGCGGCTATCTGGCAACATGCAGCCACCTGTTATGAGCAGCTTGATTACTATGATGACGATGTTATTACCTGTTTGAAAAACGCACTCAAGTATGCATCTGACAACACCGAGATTCGTCTACACTTGGCGACCGTTTACATGGGTGCAGAGCGCGAGGAAGCGGCGATTAATGAGTTGAATCGACTTTTAGAAATTGATCCCAATCATGTCAAGGCACTCTTGCGACTCGGTGCGCTCTATCAAGGACAATGGGGGCGCGACGATATGGAGATTTGGCGTCGTGTGCTGAAGTTAGAACCCGGTAATATGGATGCGCGCCAAGCACTAGCAGAGTCGTATGTTCGAAAGGCCGAACAGCGCACAATGTTCGCCTTTTTTGGCATGAGTGAAGATCGCATCAAAGAAACCATCAAGATGTTGGAGCGCGGATTACGCGAGTTGCCAGGGCATCCAACATTGCTGATGAATTTGGGGCAATATTATGCGATGATCGATAGAGACGGACGGGCATGTAGCTATTACCGACAGGCATGGGAGGCTGCACCGCAGGAGGTAACGGTTCTTGGACCCGCGATCCAAGGATTGCTAACCGCGGATGGTGGCGAAATCATCCGTGAGCTTTTGCCGAGTCTACGCAATCCAAACTCCAATTTGGTGCCTGCCTTCTGGATACATCATGTCAAACTGTTGACCGAGATTGATACAGAGGATGTTGAGATTGATATTGAAGAATGGGTTCAAGTCTTTGCGGACGAAGCATTGATGCTTGCCCGTCAACAAATCGAGTCGGGCAAGGAACGCCAATCGGTGGTGTCGATTTTGGTCGAGCTATTTGAGTTAACTTGGGATGAGGATTTGGATGATCTGGCCGAGGCGTATGAGCAACAGATTGCACAAGAGGCCAAAGATAGTGGCGCGGTTGAGTATATTGAAGCGTATAAAGAATACACAATGGACGATAACGATGCTGCCAAACGCTGGCTCAAAAAAGCACAGAACAAGGCCAAGAAAGCGAATGACAAATCACTGATATCCATGATGGAACGGTTAAAATTCTTGATGGAATCTGGCGGTGGCATGGGCGGACTGTTTAATCTGTTTGGGCGTCTAGGCGGGTTAGGTGGTTTAGAGCCTGATTTGGACGATGATGATATCGACCTTGCACCGGATGCACTATTTGGTTCTTTGATGGAAGTGCTGGAAGAGATGGATGAGGAGGAAATCAATGAATTTAGACGACTTCTTTAAGCATATTACAGACCCAGATGCGGCGGACCCTTATGAGGTTCTGGGGCTAGAGCCAGGCATTGATGAAGCAGCGGTCAAACGGGCATATTTTCAAAAGGTGCGCGAGTTTCCGCCTGAGGCCGAGCCAGAAAAATTTCAAGAGGTACGTAGTGCCTATGAACAACTGCGCGATGAGGAAACCCGTTCGCTTTTAGAACTGTTTCGGCTTCAGCCACCACAACCATTGCCCAACCGCCGAAAGCCCAAATACAACTTAAGTGTCCACATTGAAGATTTGGTTCATCTCGCTGTGCAAACGGATATGAGACCGATGGAAATGGACTTTTTGGATTTAAATCAATTGTGAAATAAAAAAATTGTGGAGTGAGCAGGGAACCCTCTCTGGGTCCTATGTCTTGCTCCGCAATTTTATACGAAAGCATAGAAAACGACACGGAGAAAACCACATGGAACAAGAACTTGCCCAAATTCAGAATCGGCTGCTCAATTTGGCAACTCAACTGGAACATCTGGAAGGGCTGGTTGAGCATTTGAACACCGATGTTCAAACAAGTAGTATGCAGGTTTCCACATTGGTGCGCCACATGACCGACCCACAAGGGTTACATGATGTCTCGGAGCAATTGGCCGAGATGATGGCTCGCCAAGACAACTATCAAGAAAACTTTGGGGCTGTTGTGCAAACATTGACCAACGTTGCACAGCAAACGGCTAACCTGACGCAGTTGGATCAAATGGCAAAATCTGTCAACCAAACTGTGACCAACTTAGTAGAAAGCCAGCAACAACTAGACAAGCTGTCATCTTCGCTACAAAGACTGAGCCGGACTCAATTTAAGACCAACGCGCTTACCGAGAAAAAAGAACAACAGATTGATAACTCATTTTCAATCTTCCAAGACATGCTCACCAAAAAAGATGAGTTGCAGAATGTGCAGACCGAGCAAACTCGGCTCCGTCATGCACAGATTCGTCGCGAGTCACGCGTGGAGGTGGCGACACAACTCTTGCCTGCATTAGATAGCTTGGCATTGGCGTTGGAGAGCGGCTATACTCTGAGCGAGAAGCAGAATACGCAGGCTGAGACGACCCGTCAACAGGCACAACAGAATGCACAACAACGAGCGCATCAAGCGACATCGCTGTCGGTCCCCGCACCACCACCACAGCCTAGCTTTTTGCAACGCATCGGCCTTGCCTCTGCACCTGCATCTACACCTGCGCCTGCCCCGCCTCCTGTTATCATTGAGGATATGGGGCAGGTTGAGGCATTATCGCAAACCTTGGAGCAGTCATCGGAAAGTATTGAAGCATGGCTGCGTGGTTTAGAACTGGTACGGGATCGCTTTGTCACACTGCTCAAAAATGAGGACATCGAGGAGATTGACGCACTCGACCAGCTATTTGATCCACGTTTACATGTGGCCGTTGATTTTGAAACACGTGAGGATGTCCCCAACAACAGTATCATCCGTGTCTTGCGCAAAGGCTATCATCAAGATGAACGGGTCGTGCGCTATGCTGAGGTCGTTATTGCGCGATCATCTCAACCTGAGCCGACCACCGTTCCTGCAACCGTACCAGTGCTGGAACCGTTGCCAGAGCCAAAACCAGAGCCAGAACCTGTTATGGAGCCAGAGCCGGAGCCAGTTGTCGCACCGGAACCTGTGCCTGTTACCGTGCCAGAACTGGAACCTGTGCCAGAGAAGATAAAACCACTGACGATTCCAGTACAGTCAGCACAGGACATGTCGTCAAACGCACATCAGTATATGTAATTTTATAACGATAAAATACTACAACGGATTTGGGCTAGGAACGGATTTCCCTATGCATGGAGGCTAATCCGTTCCCGACCTAAATCCGCTGTAGTATAAAGACTCCACTGAAAAAAGTCCGACTTCTGTAGAATTTGTTATTCGCTACCACTGGTAAGAAGTCGGACTTTTGTATCGGTTTGACCTTTTTTCAGCAGAGTCATATAAAGTAAAACCAAAACAGTATAACAGATTGCCAATCTGTTATTTATGATAAATAAAAACATTATGACAAAAATCATTGGTATCGATCTCGGTACAACTAACTCCGCAGTTGCGGTTATTCAAGAGGGGCAACCAACACTACTGCCCATTGATGGCAAAGATTTATTACCGTCGGTTGTGGGCATTTCACCTACAGGGGATTTGCTTGTGGGGACCGCCGCCCGTAACCAGTGGATGGTTGCACCAGAGAACACGATTCGTTCTATTAAACGCAAAATGGGCAGCACCGAAGTGGTGTCGATGGCTGGCGAAACTTATACACCACAGCAGATTTCGGCTGAGGTCCTGAAAGCCATCAAACAGGCCGCAGAGACGGCACTGGGTGAAACGATTGACCAAGCCGTCATCACCGTTCCTGCCTATTTCAACGAAGTGCAGCGTCAGGCCACGATGGAAGCGGGCGAATTGGCAGGCTTTATGGTCGAGCGCATTATCAACGAGCCAACTGCAGCCGCATTGGCCTATGGCTATGGTGTGGATGAAGAGGAACATCTCAACGTCATGGTCTATGACTTGGGTGGTGGCACATTTGATATTTCAATTATTGAGATGAACTATGGTGTGGTTGATGTCATCGCCACCGCTGGCGATAACAATCTGGGTGGTGATGATTTTGACATACGCTTGGCCGAGCTGGTCGCTGACGAATTTGAAGGCGAATATGATATTGATCTGCGCGAGTCCACTGCTAGTTGGAATCGTCTGTTGGATGAAGCCGAAGCCACCAAAATTGCGCTCTCATCGGATGTCGATGCGACCATGAGTTTGGAGTTTATTGCCGAAGATGCGCGTGGTAACCCACTGCATATCGAGCGTGAAATTGAGCGACATCAATTTATTGCGCAAATTGATGATTTACTGGACCGTACTGTTGATGCGATTTCGCAGGCATTGGATGATGCCAACCTAAACGCTGTTGACATTGACCGTGTGCTGCTGGTCGGTGGATCAACACGGATTCCGGCTGTGTGGGAGATGGTTTCTGAGCGTATGGAGCAGGACCCACATGCCGAAATTGATCCAGATGCGGCGGTTGCATTAGGGGCTGCGGTACAGGCAGGCATCATCGCTGGAGAAGACATTAACGCTATTTTGGTGGATGTCACGCCGCTATCGCTTGGGATTGATACAGCCACGACATCGATTACAGGTGAGCTACTGATAGATCGATTTGCCCCCATCATTCGTCGCAACTCCACCATTCCAATCACCAAAAGCCAAATTTTTACAACGCTTTATCCGGGGCAAACCAAAGTTCACATCAACGTCTATCAGGGTGAAAACCCAGTTGCCTCGCAAAATGTGCTACTCGGTGAGTTCATGGTCGAAGATTTGGTCGCCAACCGTGAAGATGGCTTGGCCGAAATCACGGTCAATTTCCAAATTGACGTCAACGGTATTTTGAATGTGACCGTCACAGACCGTGCCTCTGGCAAGCAAGTAATCGAGCGCTTGAAGGCTGACCACCAAATGTTAAGCCCAGATCAGATTGCGGAGGGCAGTGCGTTGCCATCTGCACCAGTCCCCACGGCTGCACCCAGCCGCGCGAGCAGCAGTAATCTCGACGCTGGCACACAGGCCTTGATTGAACGTGCCGAAGCCGCACTCGGAAACCCAGACCTGAGTAAGTCACTGGCACAGGAACTGCGCGACACCATCATGCATATTCGCCAAGCTGCCGAAGAGGAGAACGAAGACTTGGTGGAAGAGTATAGCGATGAGTTGATTGATCTGCTTTTTGATGCTGAGGAGTAGAATTTAAATCCGCAAGAATGATGAATACCCTCTCCGTAGAGGCGAAAAAAAGGGGCTTTTAAAAAAAGCCCCTTTTTGGGTTCAATAGGCATTCATGATGATGTCCATCATCACAAACTCTTAAAAAATGGGAAATTGAATGAATGAAAAGTTTATAAAAAATGACTCCGTTTTCAACTCTTTCAAGTGGCAATTCCCCATTTTCAATTTTTTACGGTTACACAGCAAATCGGGAACTTATACACATCATCCAATTAAAATATGAACTAAAATGCTCAGGAAAGCGTTTTGGTATACAATAAGATTTAGTATGGTTCTATTCTCCCTT
>JBCCFC010000729.1:0-6958 GCA_039029935.1 Chloroflexota bacterium | reverse complement strand
GCAACCATGCCCGCATAGATGTGTCTCGCCACTCAAATGTGACAACCTTCTCAAAAAAAATCACCCAGACATCACCAACAACCTCCTCTCTATCCTCTTTGGTTAACGTGTTGGATAAATCTCTTTTTTGAATATAGGAATACAGATAACTATTAAAACGGCGATAGAGTTCTTCAAGTGCATCAACCTTCTTCGTTACTGTGCCGCTTTGAATATCCTCTAGCAAGTCTTTCTCACTTCGCTGCGAGAGATCATTGTCAGGGTCCGATGAGTCATTATTAGATTCTGGGGGTGTTGCAGAGGAGTTTGATGTTTGCTTCTTCTCCCCTGTCGGCTCACGTTGGGAGCCTGTATAGCTACTATGGGATGCGCTTAACCAAGAGATCAACAACTCCGGTTGTTGCAGCGCAACGATTGACATTAAGCTCATATTTTGTCCCTCTTTATCCTACCGAGTGGGTATAGGATAGCTGTTTCTAAATGATTATGTGGACAGAGTTCAGTTTTGCCATGTTGTATAGTCATTTGTCTCTCCAGAACGATCTGTTCGACCCAATGCTTATCTATTGTTGAATGACAATAGGTAAATTTCAGCCTCCCAACCACGGTGGTTGTCTATCCTTACTTATCATTTGTGAATACTATTCCGATTTGAGTTTTCACCTTTCTCATAAGGTATATGAATCTGGTGTTACAAAATCGAATAGCACTGTAACACCTCTGCCATATATAAACAGAGCAAACACAAATTTTCCGCTGAAAATTTTATTGAAAAAAGGAAGGATGAAGCACATGACAATTCAGATCAAACAAGATGGCCCGAAAACAATTGTGGAAATGGATACGCTGGGTATCCTGAAGATGGCAGGCCAGTGGATTGGCTTGGCCTTGGCACAGCCCAATAGCCCAATACCACATGACCCAAACACAGCACAATCTTGGGAGCAGGAGATGCTCAACCAGCACCTAGCAAACTGGCAACGACTCCAGACCGAGTCCGCAACCTATGTCGCTGGCGAAAAACCACTGCATTTGTTGAACCAAATTGCCGCCGAAGAAGAGGCCATTCGACGGTTTTGCAGTGCGGCATGATTAAAAGAAGAACAGATAAAAAGGCACGGACACGAATGCCCGTGCCTTTTATTGACAAAAAGCTCAAATCGGCCCGAAACAAGTCACTAACCCATCAGATAGAGGTATTTGATAGGAAATCTAGAGAAACGATAGAGATCAAATTGATAAAATCTGTGGTAGGCTTGTTTCGGTCTAGCAGCCAAGTATCCTTTTTGAGTTTAAAATAGTAAAAAAATATAAAATTCATCGGAGTGTAGGAGAAATAACGATGCGGATTTTAAGAGATGCAATTATCCCCTTTATATTGTTTGCAGGTTTCCCTTTTGTCGACTACCTTTCCTCATTAGAAGTGGACTCCCTTGGGGGACGTGCGCTTATTGAGTTGATCGCGACAAATAAACTCTACATCTATGGGTTAATCATGATCCTCTTTTTTGCCCACTACATTAGCGTAAATCGCCCCAAACCCGCATCCGCGCATCATGTAAAGACAATGCGCGATGTGGTCGAGACGTTCTTAGAGCGGCTAATCGAAGGATATTACATGATTGTTTTTGATCAAGAATTGGTCGTTTCTGACAGTATACGCGTTAATTTAATGCTAAAAACAAAGCGTCCTTGGTTCCAAAGTGATGTTTTGAAAGTTTATTATAATCTTGCGCCAAACTGGGTTGGTGATGAAACAGATGGGTTTACATCGTTTAGCTACAGCCAGACTGAGCTTGATCAAATGTGGCGAAAGGGGGAAGGGACATGTGGTCAAGCGTGGGAAGACAACACGATGAGGATCTACGACGAACATAAATACCCCGAACCCAGAGAGTTCATGACAGAGCCACAAAAGAAGATCAACGGGGGGCTAAAGTCTGTCCTTAGCGTCCCCATCTGGTTTGATCAACAAGTCATTGGGGTCCTAAATTTTGACAGTACGGATACAGTTGAGATATCGCACCTTGACAAAGAGGCAATTGGGGATTATATTAATGAGTATGCAGAAATGTTATCTAGTGTACTGATTAATTTTAAAGATGGCATATTGCTTCGATAAAAAAATAAATAATAGGTGAGGTATATGAGTACGTCAAAACAATCTTCAGTGGTTTCTCAAAATGGGAAATATAGTATTGTGCAACTGCGCAAGCGGGAGCAAAGTGTGGGGACGAACAATAAATATGTTCTAGCCAGTCTTCGCCAGCCACATATCATCTCTAAATCAGGTGTAAAAGCTGCGCCCGTACAAAGTATTACCAAAGAGAAATGAATTTGGGTTGCTAGATCAAATCCTCGCGTAAATTCAAACGACTTGTCTGGTTGGAGCCAATCCATCCCAAGATGAGTGCGGCCTAATCACAGTTTGATAACCGACAATAGAGGGCATAAAAAAAGAGAGAGCATTGAAACAAAACAGTACAATTATGAAACTGTACTGTTTTGTTTCAATGCTCTCTCTTTTTTTACCCTAATCTGGCGAGTTACGAAACCGACTTGATGTTTGAGTTGCGACTGCAAAAGATATTAAGGACTTGTTCACTTGATCATCATGCTGACACAGATTTTCAGCGCAACAGCGGCCTTCGCCAGTAGCAACGCACCCAGCGTCGTCAGCAGCACAATCTGGGCAGAGAGGCTCTCACACCTCTACTGAACCGCGTAGTGCTGTCAAATTCTGTGTGCCACTACAAAACATGGCAATTTTCAGTTCCTCCTGCAAGATGGACATCTCTTCCATGACCGCCTCCGCCGAGACGACGGCACATTTGAGGAATGGCGAAGCCAACCCAACCAAGTCTGCACCCAACGCAACACATTTTGCAATCTCTAGCCCATTACGTATACCACCACTGGCAGTGATCACCAACTCTGGGCAGTTATATTCATCGCGAATATGGGCGACTGTACGCAAGCTGTCCGCTGTAGAGATGCCCCAATCGCGAAACGTTGCGGCCAACCGTTGACGGCGCGCGGTTGGGGCGCGGAGCATTTCCACTTGGCTCCATGACGTACCACCACCGCCAGCGACATCAATGGCCGCCACGCCAGCCTCTAGTAATTGAGTCGCGGCCCTATGGCTAATGCCCCAGCCCACTTCCTTGATGATGACAGGCACAGCCAACTGCGCACAGATGGTTGCAATCTTATCGACCAGATGACGCCAGTCAAGGTCGCCCCCCTCTTGGAATACCTCCTGCATGGGATTCAAATGCAAAAAGAGCGCATCCGCTTCGATCATATCGACCGCCTGTTGACACTCCGCCACGCCAAAGCCATAGTTCAACTGGACTGCACCAATATTGGCAAAGAGCAAAATATCAGGGGCAACACTGCGTACCTTAAACGTGTCGATGGTTTCGCCCGCAACAATGGCCGCTCGCTGACTGCCCATGCCCAACGCCAGTCCATATTCCTGTGCTGCTTGGGCAAGGTTGAGGTTGATCTTCTGTGCATGTTCTGTCCCACCCGTCATCGAGCTAACCAAGATGGGGGCGGCAAGTTCTTTGCCAAAAATTGTTTGACGTGTGTCCACCTCGTTATAGTGTAATTCGGGCAGTGCTTGGTGTTCAAGACGGATGTGTTCAAGGCCATTGGTTAATTGCAGAAATCCGACATCCTCTTCCAAATTAATGCGTATATGATCCGCTTTCCGTTGCTGAATGGTCACATCATCTCCAATATCATACTTGAATTTTTATAGATAGTGCTGGTCGCTCAGTGAGCCGATTTATCTATAATCACTTTACCCAACTTTATCTATTTTTTCTAGTGAGCATTCATCCTGTGAGTGGGTGTATGGGTGAGTGGGTGTGTGGGTGTACGGGTGTGTGGGTGTGTCAGTAATCACTACTGATACACTGAATACTGTTCTACCATCACACCATCACACCATCACACCATCACACTATCACACTATCACACTATCACATCCACTAAAACCGCTTCGCCTTCACCATCTCCTCATGCTCAGGCAGATACGGCACATCCTTGCGGTCCCATGAGGCGCGTCCTTCAACGGCGTGAATGCCCATCAATTGGCGGCGATGGGGTGTATTGGCCCAATCAACAATTTGTTGCGGTGGCTTTGTACTGCCCCACTTTTTGACCCAGAAGGGTTGGTAGCCATAGATTAAGATGCGGCGGTCTCGGTCGCTGGTGTTGGCTGTACCCGTGTGCCAGAGCGTGACATCCCAGACAATGGCACTGCCTGCGGGTCCCACAATTTTTTTCATACCCGGCATCTCTTCCAGCGTATTATCGACATACTCGTCGCGTGGTGGATAGGCATCGCGTTTGTGGCTACCGGGTACAACCGAGAAACAGCCCATGTCTTCGGTCTGATCATCCAAGAAGTAAAATGCCTTGGCCTTGAGTACATACTGTGGATGGCGATAGGGCGGCCAGTCACGATGCCAAGCAGTATGCGCATTGGTCCCCGCATGATGACAGTGTGCCACAATCTCCATCGACTGAACGGTTTGCCCAACCACCTCTTTGAGCAAGGGCAATACCACGGGGTTTTCCGCGATATCGAGAAAGAGTTCATCAAATTCATAAACACCCGACATCGTGTGGGCATCTGGACCATGTCCATACCCACCCTTATACACACCACCCTCCACCATCTTACGCCATGCCTCTTCGGTTTGCTGCTGGGCATATTCATAGGCAGCGCGGACGCGCTCAATCCCATATGGAGCCAGTGCATTTTCAATCATCACATAGCCATCCTCACGAAATTGTTCTTGTTGTGCTTTGGTCAGTTCTACCTGTGCAGTCATGTCTTCTCTCCTTTATATACAATTTGGTTTTAGTAAGTCAAACTCAATAAGTTTTTAGATATAAATCTATGAAATACGACAACGGATTTTTCCCGTGTATGAAGACTAAAACCCGTTCCCATCCCTAATCCGTTGTCGTATGTTTTATCTAAGTGTACCCGCCTCTCCAGACAAACGGCAAACATGCTTTTTTTGCTCTACGTTCTTAAGATTTTTATTGCGGTATTTTCTTATTTTTATATGCTATATCGTAATGATATCCATATGTTTTTGTCATAAATGCATGTGCCGACAGATTCCGTAGGCCGTTGTGTCAATTGACGTATTAAACGCGCCTCAAAACAGTGCTATGATTTTGACAGGTAATTGACAGGTTAGAACGGCATTGCACCGCATTACCAAATTTCGGGAGACATCAATTTGATGTATTTATCCAAAACAACAGTGTCTCTTTAAAGATAGAGAACAGATTTTAAAGCGTATGTATTTGGATGACAGCTTTTCATGCTGGGGTTTTTTCATGCTGATGAATGATTTAAAAAAGATACACTATACAAAGTGCAACACAACCCGTGTTTGTATCTTTTTGGCACTCATCGTTATCAGAATGACACCTGTCGTTTCGCCGCTGATTGATACGCATGTGTCATCACCCATTGCACAAAAATTTGAGTTGGTTTCATTAAGCCAGCGTTTTGAAACATTCACCCTTGATACACTGGGTGTTCAGAAAGAAGAGGAACATCCGGGACTGAGTGCCAGCACAACACACCTTGCAGAGACCGAGGCACAAGAAGTTAACTTGGGGGGCAGCGGCACATTTCAGCAGACCAAACGCAAATTCATCATTAAGCTCTCACACATGCGTGATGTGGATGTTGAGATGACAGCGACAGATTCGCCAGAAGGGTTGGCTGACGGCAAGTACAGCCTTGATAATGGTGAATTCAACACAAACAAGTATCAGCCAGATCGGCTGGGCGAACGGGGACCACCGCTAGTCTAAGTACATAGGCATCCTGCCATGAAGAGTGAACCCACCGAATAAGAAGTGATTAAGCAGAAGTGAAGAGAAAGACCGCTGACAATCAGCGGTCTTTTTCTTTTCTGGAAACTTTGTATAGAGAGAACCTTGTATAGACAACCTTGTGATATACTCGGTAAACATGTATATACGACAGCGGATTTGGGATGGGAACGTTTTTTTGTCTCCGTACAAAAAAACGTTCCCATCCCAAATCCGCTGTTGTAAGTTTTTACTTATCCAATCAATACACAAATAACAAAACAGTCGAGGAGAATTATGGCTGCAATTATTGGCATTACAACCTATGGTCGTCATGAAACAACGGTTGAGCGCAAAACCTATGATGCATTTTATGCAATTCCTGCGGACTATGTAGATGCGGTGCGGCGGGCGGGTGGTGTACCTGTACTGCTACCACCAGGAGAACCACAATGGCAGGCGTGGCTGGATGTGGTTGATGGCATTATCATTGCTGGTGGTGCCGATGTTTCGCCTGACATGTATGGTGGCAACGTTGAACACCCCAACCTCACTCGAATGGACCCTGAGCGCGATGAAACCGAGTTGGCATTGGCAGAGCATCTGATTGCGCTCAACGACATGCCTACCTTCTGTATTTGTCGTGGGATGCAGGTGCTCAACGTGGCGATGGGTGGGACGCTGTATGAGCATATTCCTGATGTTCGCGACGAGGACATCCATCGCAACCCGGGAGGCGGTTTTTGGGCATTGCAGCCTGTCGAAATTGAGCCAGCCACGTTTTTGGCCGAAGTCATGGGCGACAGCAGTGCCACAACCTATTCGGGACACCATCAGGCCATTAAGGATGTCGCCGCCGGATTGACGGTGGTCAGCCGCGCTGAAGATGAAATTATCGAGGCTGTAGAAAAGCCCGACCATCCCTGGCTGGTGGCGGTCCAATGGCATCCTGAAAAGAGTGCGGGAGAGGATGAATCGCAGCAGCGATTTTTTGATGAGCTGGTGGCGGCAGTGATCAAAGAGTAAACATGGTCCCGTAGGTAGACATTAACCTCCGGAAGGTGTTCAATTTTTGCAAAAATTGAACACCTTCCGGAGGTTAATG
>JBCCFC010000728.1:0-6959 GCA_039029935.1 Chloroflexota bacterium | reverse complement strand
GTATAACGGCTAGGGATTTAAAGGTTTACTCAATAGATGAAGGCCTCGTCGTATTTCCTAAAGTGCCTCTTATTACAGTTGAAGGTCCATTGCCTATTCATCACGTGCTTAACTTCGTATCCATTAAATGTAAGCACTCGACGTAATACATCTTCAAAAATGTAGGTCCGGAGATTACCAATATGTGCGTAGTCGTATACCGTCGGACCGCAGGTATAGAGATCTACGGCTGGCGGGTTAAGCGGCATAAAATCACGCAATCTGCGTGCATACGTATCATACAATTGAAGTCCCATTGAAATTATCCTTAGAAAGCAACCGAAAATTGGCCCACCTTTTTAGACGTGGTCTCGTTTGAAGCCATGATACCCAAACTTGAATTATGGCTCAATCGCTAGATTATAGCGATGCGGTGCGTGGCTGTAGCCCCTCCGATTGAACATAATTGCTACTTGCGTGCTATGCGTCACTTGATTTGTCCCTTATTGTTTCCATTCAAGTGACGCCCCACTTTTTCCGGGAAAAATGTGATGGTTAGCTTGCCCGTGAGGGGATGGGTAGATACTTCTGACCACACGCCATAAACATCGCGTATCAAATCGGGGCGTAGCACTTCCTCCGGCGACCCAGAGGCGACCAACCGACCCGCCTTGAGTACGTACAGACGGTCACAGTAGAAAGCCGCCAGATTGAGTTCGTGCAGGGCGGCGATGGTGGTCACGCCCAGATTTTTGACCAGTTCCAGAATCTCAAGCTGATAGTGAATATCGAGATGATTGGTCGGTTCATCCAGCACCAGCACCCTGGCTTGCTGGACAAGGGCACGGGCAATCAGTACGCGCTGCTTTTCACCGCCGGAGAGAGTGAGGAAGGAGCGTTGGGCAAAATCGGTCAGTTCAACCCGCGCCAAGGCGTCATCAACCAATTGAAAATCGTGCATGGTATCGCGGTCAAACATGCCCTTGTGTGGATTGCGCCCCATCATGACAATTTCATGCACCGAAAAATCAAAGTCTCCCGTGCGCTCCTGCATCACCACCGCCATGTGCCGAGCGACCTCACGGGGGGAACTCTGCCACACATTGGCGCCATCCATCTCGATAATACCAGCGTCAGGTTTGAGAATGCGGTAGATGGTGCGTAGCAGACTGGATTTACCGCTGCCATTGGGACCAAGCAGCCCCACAAATTCACCTTCGGCCACAGCCAGCGTCACCGCATCAACAATTTTTTTGGCCTCAACCGACCAACTGACATTTTCTGCTTGCAGGTTCATTATACGCCTCCCCGCTCTTTCATCTGTCGGCGTAGTAGCCACAGGAAGAAGGGACCACCCAGCAACGAGGTGATAACACCCACTGGCAATTCAATCGGATCAAAGGCGGCGCGCGCGATGACATCTACCCAAATTAAGAAGATGCTGCCCACAAAAATGGAGACTGGCAGTACGCGGCGGTGGTCAGTGCCAACCATCAGCCGTACAATGTGGGGGATCATTAGGCCGATAAAGCCAATCGCCCCACTGACGGCAACCATGACGCCCGTGACCAGCGACACCACCAAAAACAGCATACGGCGAAATTGGAGCAGGTCAACGCCCAGTGTGGCCGCAGTTTCATCGCCGACAATGAGCGCATTGAGACCGCGCGCCTGTAGCACAAGATAGATGCTGCCAAAGAGTAGCACCAATGCTGGCAGGGTCAGTTCTGCCCAGTCCGTGCCCGCCAAGCTCCCCAACATCCAAGCCAGTACCGCCCGCGCCAGTTCCCGTTTATCGGAGGTGAGGGTGATGAAACTGGTGAGGCCGGAAAAGAAGTAGGCCACCGCTACGCCAGCCAAAATGAGTCGGGCTGGATTCAGCCGACCGTTACTTTGGGCCAGTAGAAAGACAATCAAAAAGGTGAGGGTGGCACCGAGAAACGCACCAACGGATATGGCGTAAATGCCAGCAAATGCAAATGCGCCAAAGGCCAGCACCATGACTGCCCCCACTGATGCACCGGATGAGATGCCCAAAATGTAGGGGTCAGCCAGTGGATTGCGCACCAGAGCCTGCATTGTTACCCCCACCACAGCCAGCCCCGCGCCCACAAAAACACCCAATAGCACTCGCGGAAAGCGGATGAGCCAGATGATGTTGAACTGCGCTTTTGTCCAATTTTCCTCGATGCTGACCCAATTGTTCAGATCAAGCGATGTGATGTCTGACAAAACGTTGAGCATTTGTGAGGCTGCGATTCGCCAAACCGCGCTGACCGGAATTTCAACTGGCCCCAGCGTAATGCCCAGCGTGATAGAGACAAACAGCAGCACGGTCAATCCGCCCAGCAGCAGCCAAAATCGAAGCTGTGTGGTGCGGCTTTGGTTGGCCGTGTTGCTTTGAATCGCTGCTAATGTTGACATACAAGTTCCTTTAGTCAGCTAGTCAGCTTATCAGCCAGTCAGCTTGTCAGCCTGAAGTGCTGAAGTGCTGACTAGCTGAAGTTCTGACCAACTTTTTTATTCCGGCATTTGTGAAGAATGATGTTCGATAATCATCCAGCGCACACCATTCCAGCGATACACAAACGTAAACCTCGCTTGCACGGCAGAGCCATCTTTGAAGGTAAACGTATAGACCCCAGAGTTGATGGCAATTTGAGCAAAGGTTCGTACATTTGCCTCATCAATTTTTCCCACTGGATCATTCACCATAAAGTGGACAAAATAGTCCTCAATTTCTTCGTGATTGTGGCGAACCTTATTAGACACAGTTGGCAGCAAGACAGCGTTGCGTTCATAAAGTGCGACCACATTCTTCGGTTCGCCTGTCTGAAGGGCATGATTCCACTCATCAAAGAGTGCTGTAATTTCGTTCTCAATCATGTTTTTCCTTGCCCTTTACTCAAACTTATCCGGGTAAAACGCTTCGGCCAGTGTGCGGGTGCGAACCACGTTGCGCGGTCCCGGCGTGGCTTCGGCGTAGGTTAGCACCACAAATTTATCGTTTTTAATGGCATCAATATCTGCCAATTCAGGCTGGCTTTTCAAAAAGTCAATTTTACCTTGGGCGTCTGGTTCATCATAGTCGATGATGACGATGTGTTCAGGGTTGCGGTCAACCACATCTTCCCAATTCACGCGCGTCCAACTGCTGTCCACATCGTTAAAAATATTGGTGCCACCCGCCGCTTCGATCATCGCGTTGGGCATGGCAAACTTCGCCGCCGTGAACGGACTTTCTTCGCCACTGTCGTACACAAATACCCGCAACGGCTCATCAACCGCACCGATAGTCTGCTCGATTTCCGTCAATTCTGCCCGATATTGGTCTACTTTTGCTTGAGCCTCGGCTTCTACACCAAAAATACGGCCAATGTTGAGCAAGTCGGTGAAGGTGTCTTCCAAGCTCACCTGATCGCGTTCCATGATGCGAATACACGATTCTGTCAGCACGTAAGAACTGATGCCGTACTGCTCCAACTCAGTCGGCGTAATGCCTTTCTCTTCGGAAAAACCGTAGTTCCAACCGGCAAAGAAAAAGTCCGGCTCGGCACCCACCAATATCTCCAAGTCAATATACTTGGGCGAAAGCTGTGGCACACCGTCCAACAGCCCGCGGTAATCCTCCCCAACATCGCGAACATCGCTAACACCGCTGTAGCCAACCAGTTTGTCTTTCAAGCCAACATCCAGAAAAATTTCGGTAATGTTGACATCGTTGGTGACAGCTCGCTCCGGCGGCGCATCAAAGGTGACTGGCTCACCGCAGATTTCTATGGTAACTGGAAAACCTTCCAAGTTGGCCTCAGTTGCAGCCGTTGTCTCCGTTGTCTCTGCTGTCTCCTCCACCGCCTCTTCCTGCGCTGCGGATGTGGTTGACTCAGCCGGCTCGTTTGTTGTGGCTGGGCCACACGCAGCAAGCAATAGAATCAGCAGCGGAATGAGCAAGGTCCACAAAGACATTGTTTTGTCTCGCATACAAATCTCCCTATAAATAATGCTATAAATTTTGATATTGGCAACTAATAGCAATGGCGGGAAATAAAAAAAGCTATACCTCATAAAAAGAGACATAGCCCACAAAAAAGCCCGCCAATTGGCAGGAAGCGGTGAAGCAACGCACAGACTGCTCCAAGCTCGGCCCCCTTTTTCCACGAAGGTGGTAATCGAACATGTAAAGGCGGGTATTCGGACTTGCTGATTAAATCAACTTACCGTTGCGGGACAGTGCCGGACTGGTCATTACCTGACTTCACCGGGCTTCCCCCATTATGCGCCGCACATCAGAGCGGCTGGCGCACCTTTACAAAAAAGGCTATTCAAAACTAAGTTGGATATGACATACAACTTTTGCAAGACTTTCCAAAGAAGCTTAAGTCTATATAAACCCCTTTAAAATATATATTTCAAAGTTTTTAGTCCATAATTATTCAAATAGCCAAAATATTTAATTGTATAAAATATAATATCAGCATCTTTAAGAATTGTCAAATCTATTTTGGATTGTTTTCGCAAAACGACCAGTAGAGTTGTTGCAAAATAACGAGTACCACCGAATGAATTCGGTGTCTGCTATGCAAAGTATGCTGAAGCATACTAGATCGGTATCAATAACAACCTGATTTATCAGGTTTTGCTTATCAGACTCGGATTTCAATCCGAGGTGCTTTATTTTTCAACAGCTCTAATGGTGCCAAATGGGGGTGGCTCTTGTTTAAGACCCTCCTAAGTAACAAGATTGTTATACCAAATAAAAATCTTAATATGCATTAAACTGACGGTTCGAGCCAGTACGGGTTTGATATATCAAACCTCTACGAGTACGACACGATCACTGACTTGTTACTTACCAATTGAACCACCGAAGGCGATGGGGTTGCTGTCAACTAAGTTCTTGAGGGTTTTTACACTGGCAAAACACGCAAGAACTTAGTTAACAGGATATTCAACTCTTCACCGCCTAATTCTGGGCAAACACCTCTTTAACAGTATCGGTCAAATCACAACTGTTATAAGCTCCACAGTCCCATCATCGGCACCAACAGCGATCCGCTGATCATTGGGCAACCACGCCATTTGGCTGATGGGTGCGGGGCAGGCAAGATATGCCAGTTCCTCTGTCTGTTCTTTGGGTGCCCAGAGCATGACCAAACCATCGTGGCCGGCGGAGGCAAGGAGCGGTCCCTTGTGTTGATAGGCTAACACGTTCAACAAATCTTCGTGTCCGGTCAACACGATTGGTGTTGATCCTTCCGGTCCCTTGCCGCCACAATCCCAGACGATCACGGTGTCGCTGCCGCCTGTCGCCAGATAACGGCTGGTGTGGTCCCATGATAGTTCGCGTACTTTGGTTGCGTACCCACTCATCTGTAGATCGTTGCCCGTCTTCATGATCCAGAAATGCACGGTGGCATCCTGATCACCAGTGGCAACGTGCTTGCCGTCGGGACTCCAATCGACCACGAGCGACGACCCCTGCCACGTTAGTTTGCGCACGGCGTCCGGTTGGTCGGGGTTGCGTATGGTGAGTACGCCATATGACGTCAGTGCCAACTCGTTGCGCGCTGTGTGCCACTGCATGTCGGTAATGGTGCTGCTGTGGTCGGTAAACTCATGGAGCAGCTCACCCTGCTCATTCCAAATGCGCAGGATACGACCAGCCGATGTCGCCAGCAGGGGGGGACGCCGGTTGCCCTTTGCAGGCAACCAAGTCACATTTTCCACCCACGATGTTCCACCATCGACTTCGCCAATCTGCGTCCCACTGGCTGCATCCCACAAGCGCGCCTTGCCGTCTTGTCCGCAACTAGCGAGCGTCAGACCGTTGGGATGCCAAGCCAAAGCCATCGTGCCAAACCCATGACCGGGTAAAGAATGGTCAACTTGGCCGCTCTCGTTGTCAAAGAGAAAGATCGGTCCGCTGGCTGAGGCTGCGGCCAAACGACGGCTCTTGCCCGGTGCAGGGGCGAGCGCAATGACATGCTCCTCGATGTTGGATTGCCATTGGGACCGAAGCTTGGCTTTCCTCGCCGACCGTTTTATCTTTCGCAGCTTTAGTTTAGGCATGCGCTAAATCCTGTTGTCAGGGCCTCGCGGTCTAGGTTGCGCCCGATAAAGACAAGCTCGTTTTTGCGTGGCTGATCGCCCCACGGTCGATCTGGCCGACCGTCAAAGAGCATATGCACTCCTTGGAAGACAAAGCGGTTGGGATCATTGGCAATGCTCAACACGCCCTTCATGCGGAAGATATCCTGCCCCTGTGTACGCAACAACATGCCCAGCCAACCGTTGAGCCTGCTTTGATTCAAATCACCAGCCAAATTGATGCCCACTGAGGTCACTTCATCGTCATGCTCATGGGGTGGCTTGAACTCTCGCTCCACTTTGGGTTGGCAGGCTTGCTCAGGACCATCGAGTGCGAGGTCGAATTCGCTGGGATGATGCTCGGTAAAGAGACCATAGAGGCCAGGTTGAGAAATTTCAACCGTAAAGCTCATCTCTTTGCCAGTCCCCTCGGTCAAGGGTAGGCGTTGTAGCTCTCGCGATGGCTGGATTGGTGTACCCGTGTACCAGCGGGCGGTGGCTCGTGCGGCAAAGGCAGCTTCGGCATTCCGTAACGATTCGTCATCATCCAATGTTGCTGCAGCCAGTGGAACCAAGGCCACATCCATCTTGGGATCATCCGGTCCCTCCTGAAGGATCAATTCGTAGCGTCCGACATCAAGCTCATAGACCCCGGCCCACTCAAAGGGGTATTCCAGTTCAAGAAATTTATCGTCAACTTCAAGTGCGCGGTCGAGATCAAAGCCACCCACGTTGAGTACACTGTCCATATCGATCAGCGCGTTCTCGGTGCGATAGACCTTCGCCGCAGCGTTCATGGTGCGAATGCGGCTTTCCAGCGCGGCCAACTCTTCTGTGCTAACCAGATCACACTTGTTGAGCAGGATCACATCAGCAAAGGCGATCTGCCCTTG
>JBCCFC010000727.1:0-6961 GCA_039029935.1 Chloroflexota bacterium | reverse complement strand
GCACAATCTGCTTGGAAGCGTCATCGAGTTGGTCCCAGATGGCTTGGGCTTTGGGAGTCAAGCGATGCCATTGATCACCGCTGAGGCAAACGCGAGGGCGAAAGGAGCCAGCAGCATAGGCTTGGAGGACGTCAACAGGGCTGTCAATGTCGAAAGCAATGTCAGGGTCAGGATCAGGCTCAAGATCGGAAGACAGCAAGTCATGTACGTAGACTGAGCGGCGCGAAGCACGGGAGACGGGCTTGGCAGCAAATTGGCTGTCGTAAGTCTGAGCGGCAGAATGGAGCAAGCTGCTGTGTTGATCATAAGTGAGGTCAACGCCAGAGTGCACTTTGTGCTGTGTTGCTTGGTCATGAACCGCGCGAAGATCAGCAAGGGGATGCACGGCGTTTTCTAGCATTTTGCGCTTCTGCCCATCCGAAAAATGGTCAGATGCATCAACCAAACTTTCATAGAGACGGACTTGATCTTGCCAGTGCAAAACATAGGAATGGGTGGATCCTTTCCAATTGCCATCATCAAGACGGGTAGAAGTGATGTAGGCAAGCAGCTCGCCGGAGTCAATGGCAGCTTTGGTGGACGTCTGAGCGTGCCTCTCGAGCTCGGCATACAGCTTTTGGGCGTCAAAGGTCTTCTCATACTTGCGAGTGAGTGCTTTGCCTTTGTCAGTGAGCAGGTTGGATTCGAGGACAGAATAAAGACATTTCTGCTTTTCTGCGAACAACTCGACGTCGACAGGAGTCGAAGGAGTGTAATTGGGGTCCAACACATCAGACACGTCTTGAGCACGGGCCGCGGCGACAGTGTGGCGACGCCAGTTGTCCCATTGCTTTTCATCCTTGAGAGGGGTGAAGGATGCAGGATCACGCTTGATGCCACGGCAAAAATCTTGGACAACATCACGGGGGCGCGTGCCGGTGGCACTGTGAACAAGGCTAGGGGGGGCACGAGCAGTCATGGGAATCCTGTTGTGCGGGCTGATGCGGAACTCATCGAACTCAGCACGGGTGAAGGTTGTCCAATCGTCGTCAGTGACACGGTTGCCGGCATCAGTGCGATGAGCAACAAGGTTGCGAAACGCTTTGAGCAATGACCTCTGATGCAAATTGAGAGGAACATCGGCACCGGCTTCCTTGCAGGAGAGCAGAGCAATGTCGTCATCTGCAAGGGTGCTGATGAAGGTGGGATCAAGAGAGCCGGCAAAAACTTTGTGGAAAGGGCTGTCTGGGGCTTGATTGAAGACCGTTTCAAAGATGTGATTGCATGCATCAGCCTGTTGCTGGCGAGTTAGAACCATGGTGGAACTTTCGAGCAAAAGAACGGGAGGGAGCGAAATGGTGCAAGGGTCTTGGGTCTTGAACTTGGATCAAACTTGAAACTTGAATAATCAACCGAATAGAAGGCCTATTTTCGGGAAATGCAGGCGTTTGTCTATGCCTTTTGAAGTTAGTTGCAAGTCCCTATCCAGTGCTAATCACCAGATCTGCTTTGTGTTTAGCTTCGGAGGCAGATCCGAACGATAGAGCCTAAATGAAAGGGTCAGGCAGAACAGGAACGAACTCCAATGGCCAATGTAGGACAGGGATCCGACGCCACTTTGCCTCACAGGTGTCTGGATAGACTGCTGGGCGAGGAAAACTACAACAGAGCCTCAAGCTTAGTGCTTCAAGCAATGCCTCGAGCCCAGCCAACTGCAGACCGAAGATTCCAGTGGGAGTCCAACAGCTCCAACTTGGTTTGGCAGTCACGGACTGCTTGCGCCACAACAGTTGTCCCCACGGACCACTGGCAATGCTAAAGGGCGGGAAGTGCAATGCTGCAACAGAAGAGCGGCTGATGGGGCTGCGTCCAGAGGAGGTCTTTAGCCAGTATAAACCAGAAGAACGTCTGGTAGGGTTACAGCCGGAAGAAATCGAACAGCTTGCCACGACCCAAACACTGATTTATAAATCGCAGCAACGGTTGGTTCGCTCATTAAAGCGAAAATTTGGAGATGTATCTGACGACATTGTGGCGGTGATTGAGCAGACAGAGGATGTGGATCAGTTGGATGAGTGGCTGGATGAGGTGCTGGATGTGGGTACACTGGCAGAGATGAGCTTTTTTGGCGATTAACAGAACGATAACACTATGACCAAATTCACCGAAGCGCAGCTAGAAGCAGCCGTCATCGACCTGCTCGAACAACAGGGATACCCACATGTGCGTGGCGATGCGTTGGACCGTGCGCCCCATGAGGTGCTGCTCAAGGCGGACCTGCGCACCTTTTTGGCACGTCGTTATGCCGATGATGGCATCACTACTGGTGAAATCGACGCGGTCATCAACCAGTTGGACCGCTACCCCGCCGCCGATCTCTATGACGCCAACCGTGCCATCCACAAGCTGGTGGCCGATGGCTTTTTGCTCAAGCGTGAGGATCGCAGCCAGAAAGACCTCTACGTGCAGTTGATTGACTACAGCGGTCTGCCCGTCCAGCGCCGCCCTCGCGCTGGTGAAGTGCCAACCATCCTTGCCGAGTCCCCTGTCGCCTACACCGTCGATATCAACCACTACCGCCTTGTCAGCCAACTAAAAATTGAGGGCAGCGAAACACGCATTCCGGACGCGGTTCTCTACATCAACGGGCTGCCACTGGTTGTCTTTGAGTTTAAGAGCACCATCCGCCCAGAGGTCACGCTCCACGACGCCTATGTACAATTGACCCAGCGTTATACGCGTGACATCCCCGAACTTTTCAAGTACAACGCGCTCTGCATCATCTCCGACGGTGTCAACACACGCATGGGGTCGCTCTTTGCGGAGTATGATTTTTACTACACGTGGCGCAAGGTGACGGGCAACGAGACGATTGCGCAGGATGGCATCAACGCCCTGCACACCATGATCGAGGGGCTGTTTGACAAGGAACGGCTGCGCTATGTGATCCGCCACTTTATCTACTTTCCCAACACCACCCACCAAGAGGTCAAGATTGTCTGCCGCTATCCCCAATTCTACGCGGCCACCAAGCTCTATGCACATATCAAACAGCACCGCAAACGCATTGACGCGACAGGCAAAAACATCGGTGGGGATGGCAAGGGCGGAACTTACTTTGGGGCAACGGGGTGTGGCAAAAGCTATACCATGCTCTTTCTCACCCGTCTGCTCATGAAGAGCATCGACTTTGAAAGCCCGACCATCGTCCTCATCACCGACCGCACCGATTTGGATGACCAACTCTCGGCCCTCTTTCTCAACGCCAAGACCTACATCGGTGACGATCATGTCATCAGCGTTGAGAGCCGTGTCCAGCTTCGTGAATTGCTTGGTGGGCGCAACAGCGGTGGCGTCTTTCTCACCACCATCCACAAATTTACCGAGGATACCGACCTGCTCACGACACGCGACAACGTGATCTGCATCTCCGACGAAGCGCACCGCAGCCAGATTAACCTCGACCAAAAGATCAGCGTCACCGCACAGGGCGTACAACGCAGTTATGGCTTTGCCAAATATCTCCACGACTCGCTGCCCAACGCCACCTATGTCGGCTTTACAGGCACACCCATCGACGCCACACTCGATGTCTTTGGCGAGATTGTCGATGCCTATACCATGACCGAATCGGTGAAGGACGAGATCACGGTGCGCATTGTCTACGAGGGGCGCGCCGCCAAGATTATCCTCGACAATCAGAAGCTGGCCGAGATTGAGGACTACTATGCGCGCTGTGCCGAGGCGGGGGCGTCCGAGTATCAGATTGAGGAGAGCAAGAAGGCCAGTGCCAACATGGGGACGATTCTGGGCGATCCCGACCGTATCAAAGCGTTGGCGGCGGACTTTGTGCAACACTATGAGCAGCGGCTGGCCGAAGGCTCCACACTCAAAGGCAAGGCTCTCTTTGTGTGTAGTAAGCGTGAAATCGCCTATGCCTTTTGGCAGGAACTGATTGCGCTGCGTCCTGCATGGAATGAGGTGTTGACGGCTGATGAGGAGGTACAACTCTCTGATCAGGAGGCCAAAGAGATAAAGCCCATAGAGCGTGTCAAGATGATCATGACACGGGGCAAGGATGACCCCAAAGAACTCTATGACCTGCTAGGCACAAAAGAGCATCGCAAGGAGTTGGACCGCCAGTTCAAAAACGCCCAGTCCAATTTCAAGATTGCCATTGTCGTCGATATGTGGCTCACGGGCTTTGATGTGCCCTTTCTCGACACCATCTACATCGACAAACCAATCCAACGCCACAACCTGATCCAGACCATCTCACGCGTCAACCGCAAATTTGAGGGCAAGGAAAAGGGCTTGGTGGTCGATTACATCGGTATCAAAAAGCAGATGAATCTGGCATTGGCGCAATACAACCAGGCCGCCCCACAAAACTTTGAGGATGTCCAGCAGTCGGTCGTGGTCGTCCGTGATCATCTCGACCTGCTCCGGCGTCTCTTTCACCGCTTTGACGCACAGCCCTATTTTGCGGGGACACCGCTCGAACAACTCACCTGTCTCAATCACGCTGCCGAATATGTGCAACTGACCGACACCATCGAGAAGCGCTTCATGGGGTTGGTCAAGCGACTCAAAGCAGGCTATGATATCTGTAGCGGCTCCGGCGAACTGACCGACGCTGAGCGTGACCAAGTCCATTTTTACCTAGCCGTGCGCTCAATCCTCTTCAAGCTGACCAAGGGCAATGCACCGGACACGACGCAGATGAACGCCAAAGTGCGCCAGATGATCGGTGAAGCCCTCAAAGCTGATGGCGTGGAGGATATCTTCCGTTTGGGTGATGAAGATGCAGGTGTGACTGACATTTTTGACCCTGACTATCTCGCCAAGCTCGACAAGATCAAGCTACCCAACACGCGCATAAAACTGCTGCAACAGCTTCTTGCCAAAGCCATCGAGCAGTTCCAACGCACCAACAAAGCCAAGGGCATCGACTTTGCCCATCGTTTTCGTCGGCTGGTCGAACGCTACAATGAACGCAGTGAAGAGGATGTGCTGGTGAGCAATGTGCTGGAGGATTTTTCGGAAGAGATCATCGGCCTCATCCACGCACTCCAGCGCGAACAGGCATCCTACGCTGCTCTGGGCATTGACCTCGAAGAGAAAGCCTTCTATGACATTCTCAAAGGGCTAGCGCACAAATATGACTTTACCTATCCCGAAGAAAAGTTGCTGCCGCTAGCCAAAGCTGTGAAGATTGTGGTAGAAGAGAAGGTCCAATACGTCGATTGGAATACTCGCCCGGACATCAAAGCGGGGCTAAGGGTGAGCCTGATTATGTTGTTAGCCGATCATGGCTATCCACCTGTGGATCGGGATGAGGTCTATCAGGAAATTTTCGAGCAGGCCGAGAATTTTAAGCAGTATGCGGGTGCATGACTTTACGTCGCACGCTGATCGGCCTGTTTGTTATCACGAATCGCTGCTAAGGTATTCGCTGCAATCAATCCTTGTTCGACAGCGTGTTCTGCGGCAGCAACGGTATCGGCGACAAAGACCATTGCCACAGTGTTATCCCCGCTGTCATTGTCGCTGTCATTGTCGCTGTCATGCTCCCTGTCATTGTCGCTGTCATGCTCCCTGCCATTGTCCCTGCCATTGTCCCTGCCATGCTCCCTGTCATGTTCGCCAACTTGCTCAATGGTCCGGTCAACCTCATCATCCTGCTTGTCCAGACTCACATCGCGAATGTAAATGGCCGCAATCCGTCCTGGGAAATGCCGAACAGCCTCGCGGTAAATTTCAGGGTCTTTCTCGCCACTGTCACCAATCAAAACAAAGGGTAGGTTGGGGTAGGTGGTGAGGATGCGCTCAATTTGAGCCAGCTTGTGACCAAGATGACTCGATCCACCGCCTAGATTGGCTCGAATGCCAAAGTCGCGTAGGAAGAGTGGTCCCACCGGAATCTTCTGTAGTTCCATAAAATCAATTAGAAAGTCATACAAATTCCAAGGGCTGCTTGACACATAAAAGAGTGGGTTGTGCGACGTGCCGTTGGGTCCCTCCAGCAGTGCTTGGTAGAAGGCAGCGACACCTGCAAAGGGCATTCGTGTGCGCGCATTGTTCAGAAAGGTGACTTTTGCCATCTTAAGCAAGTCCGTGGCGTGTGTTTGCAGCACAGTATCGTCGATATCACTGATAATCCCAAAGTCGCTCTCTGGGTGCGGAACCATGACGTGTGCGGTGGCCGTCACTGTGTCTTGGTATGCGTGTGCGCCCTCTAAGAGCGTCAACCCGACCTCATGCCAGACAGTATGTTCGTTGCTTGGTAATATGGGGGCCATCAGCGGGAACTCAATATGGAAATAGCCCTCTTCATCGGAGCGCGTCTCTATGGTTGTGTCTTGGAACTGTGCTTGAACAAGCGCATCAGACACCTCATCACTCTCAAAACGACGATACATGGCTCTCAGATTTCGCCATATGGTGTCGGTATCCTCTGCCGGACGGACCCCTTTATCTTCCAGCACACGTCCACGTAGATAGAAGGTTTCTGCTGTTCCATAGCTGTGGTAGGGGAGGATTTGAATCGGGTCGGCCCCGAGTCGTTTGCGTAACCGAGTTACCAGTGCAGCCAAGCGTACATCAACTTTGCCACTGAATTTGTTAAAAAAACTGCGCCAGTTTGCCATGATTCTTCCTGTTTTTGTGATAAATGAGCCTATCATTGATAGCGTTACTATTGTAGGCGAAAGCACGACTTTATGCCAATCCCACCCCGTTACTTTTGCCTATATTTGTGCTTCGCTGTTAAGCTCACTGAGAAACTGTTTAGGTCATTCCTCAGAAATAAGGGCATGGTTCATAGAAGGGTAACATTTATTTTGTCCAGCGAGCACGCCCTCGTGCGGGTTGATCTCACGAGTCTGATCCGCACGAGGGCGTGCTAACTGAACGGCGATTTGTTACCATCAATTCAGTCCATGCGAACCATGCTGAAATCAGTATCTAGTAGGGATATGAG
>JBCCFC010000726.1:0-6967 GCA_039029935.1 Chloroflexota bacterium | reverse complement strand
CAGTAACACAGATTGGTTATCTGTGACGCAGGTAGCCAACCTGCGATACTGTCCTTGTTGATTGCATAGGCGAGGATAAACCAGTAACACAGATTGGTTATCTGTGACGCAGGTAGCCAACCTGCGATACTGTCCTTTGCCCTAAACAGGTTCTCTGGCAAAGACTTCATCATACGACGCCAACATTTGCCCACCCAATCGTTCGGCCATCTGACGATAGGCCCCTCTTCGTTTATCCCAATTCCGGGTACGCTCAACCAACTCGAGCCAATTGCAAAGGTGTAGACATACCAAGTCATCATATTCTTCCTTGGTCAACGTCATTATCTCATTGGTTTCGCGATTCGTGATATGGTAAGGTCCCTCTTTTTGGGTCAATTGGGCGTCCAGTGACTCACGCAGCATAAAGCAATGTAAATAGGCTAACTTTTCGGCGCGCTCACCAATCAGAGACCTGAGTTCATCCCGTCGTTCCAGTGGCAGTTGGAAGCGTTGAAAGCCCTCTGTCCCATAAATCGAGTGAAACAATCCAGCCTCGCTCATGGCCGGATCATCGGTCCACTTGCGCATATCATTGTACACACCGATGTTGTGTGCCAGATATGTCTTGTTTGAATGGGCAATCGTATCTGCACCCAGTTCAATAATATAATTCGTTAATGTTTTGAAACGGTTTGGCATGGTTTTGAGCTCCTTCTTCTAATCACAACAAATAGCACAAAAATATGTAAACGAATCAGCGAATCGACATATGCAAATCCACATTGTGCTATCATAGCAACTTGTTTTTTATATGTCAAGGAGTTCTTATGACTCGACACACACAACCCAACCTTTGGTCGATGACGAGCAATAGACTCTGCAACCTGAGTATATCCCGTCACCGACCGAAGGTTTTGCCCTCACGAGTCCTGAATTATCTTGTCACGAGGGGTAGGAAAATTGACTGATTCTCCAGACCGATGGTGTTGCCTGATGCATCAACCGCTGCTTCTACCGTCATCGGCAAAGATAGGCTCTCGCTAACTGTACCAATCTGCTCAAACTGCACTTCGCCAATTTGCACGACGCCGGACAGTCCATTGCTAGAAACCACGTTGCCTTCGATGATGCCCGCTGTCGTCGCGATATTACACATACCAAGACTGTTGTCGATAGTCAAGGTACAACTCACAGGTCGTAGGGTGGTGGCGTCATAGTGGAGTGCAAAGGACAATGCGCTGGCCTCCGCGCCCGTGACTTGTGCCATAATCGGCATAGTGAGCATATTGTATTGTGCCATTGATGTCATGCTTGCGGACAGGGCAACCTGAGTCGCTCCTGTCTGTGAGACACTGCTGGCCGCTACGCTCTCACTGGCAGGACAGAAGTTGTTGGCAACGCCAACTGTACACTGGAAGAGCCACAACGCATCAACAATGTTGCAATAGCCATCGCTGGTGACATCACAGGCGGGCAAGAACACGGTTTCGCTGGCAGGTGGATAGTCACGGCTACCCTCACGCAACATGATGTCATATTGCATGGCAAAAAGCACATCGCCGATGTCTGTGTTGCCTGTACAGTTCAAATCGCCCAGAATACAGCCAAAGATGATGTTGCCATTCTTGGTCGTTGGGGCAAGCTGACGCCCATCGCTATCGACCATGCTGGCAACGGTCACGCCGATGCTGGTTTCTGTACCCACTACAATCGCTTCATCGCTGCTTGGCGTAAAGGTCAACAGCGCGGCAGTGATGGCCGCAGGGTCAACAGGCATGGGGCTACCATTCAACGACACCATTGAAATCCGCATTGTGCCATCCGCTGTACTGTTGCAGAGTACCGAGTCAAATGCACTATTGCTCGCATCAGTACATCCACCCAGCGTCAACAGCGCAGGATCATAGCTGATCTCCACATTCAACCCACCAATGATAGGGTTGGCTGGTCCTGTGCTCACAATGTAAAGCGGCAAGACAACCTGCGCATCCGCACCCACAGCAACGCTTGCCTCTGTCACCTTGACCAATGGCTCATCATAGGCTGGTGTCACCGTTGGGGTCATGGTTGGCAGCGCAGTCTCTGTTGCCGTTGCTATTGCCGTTGCTGTTGCCATAGAGGTAGCAGTAGTGGTGGCAGTAGACGTAGCCGTTGCTGTTTCCGTCGTTGTCGCAACTGTCGTCGATGTACTGGTCGCCGTACTGGCTGGCGTTTCAGTTGCAGGAACAACCGCTCCTGTCCCTGTTGGGGTAGGCATCAACGTGGCTATCAAAGTTGCCGTTGCCGTCTCAGTTGACACGACTGCAATAGTACTGGTCGATGTACTTGTAGCCGTGCCTGTGGGAGGGCTAATCACCGTCCCCGTCGGCTGACTGGTTGGCGTCCCTGTCGCAGTCCCTGTTGGCATCACCACAGATGGCATATCAGTCTGTGTTGCCGTTGCAGTCACTGTATCTACAGGAACGGGTGTCAGTCCAGCGCCCGGCGTCGGCGTAACCGTTGCGGTATCCGTAGGCAAAACGGGTATCGTAATCTCATCCGTTGGCGTTGGGGTTGCCGTATCAACGGGAAGGGTGGTTAACACGACATCAGGCGTCGTTGTGGAGGTAGCAGTAGAGACACCAGTGGATGTCGCTGTGCTGGTTGCCGTTGCCGTCCCTGTCACTGCACCATCAGGCGTCGATGTATTGGTGGGTGTTGGGGTAGGCGTTATTGCTGGCGTGACAGTGCCAGTTGCAGCACCCGTGGCCGTGCTGGTCGCTGTGCTGGTCGATGTACTTGTCGCTGTGCTAGTTGATGTGCTGGTCGCAGTTGGCGTAGCGGTCGATGTTTGTGTCACAGTCGGGGTAGGCGTACCTGTGGCTGTTGCAGTAGCGGTAGCAGTCGGTGTCGGTGTCACTTGCTCTGTATCATCCGCCAGCGTCAGCACTTCACCCGCACTAAGCGCTCGACTGTAGATGCGGACCTCATCCACCAAACCCGTCATCGTCGCATCCTCCTCAACGCCAGCCCAGCCCGCTTCGGCCCGTGCATAGCCGTTGAGGAAGCGTCCCACTGCACCCCGTTCCCATGTCCCACTTACGGTGCCACCTGTACCTTGCCCAATGCTTGCCCCATCTAAATAGGCAGCGATTGTGCTGTTATTGCCATCCAGTACCAACGCCAGATGATGCCATGTGTTCAGTTGATAGGCTGTCGTCGTCAGCCAAGTTTCCCAGCTACTGCTCTCGCCACCCATTGTCAACACACCGTTGAACAGATAGATGCTCAACCCAGATGAGTCGCCACCCATTTCAAAGATGACGCCTGTCTCGCTGTTGTCGCTGATATTGACCCAGAGCGAAACCGTGCGCTGGCTATAGGATAAGAAACCTGTATCGACATCATTGCCCAAATAAGCATAGCCGCCATCGTTGTTGAAGGTCAATGCTGACCCACGCACACCGCTGGCAGACCAGGCTGTACCCCCATAGAGGTTGAGCGAATTGTCTGCCCCCGCCGTCGCTGTATCATAGGCCATGCGCGCCACGCCTTCATTCATCAAGAACTGCGCCACCAAGCCGCTGCTGTCAACGGGATCGACATGAACGATGACCACGGCTGTGCCCGTATCTGTGCCATCACTGGCGGTGTAGGTAAACTCATCGCGCCCAAAGAAGCCCGTATCTGGAGTGTACGTAACCGTATTATCGCCGTTGATGCTGACCACACCATTATCGGGCTGGCTGACACTTGTCACAGAGAGTGATTCGTTTTCCATGTCCAAGTCATTCACCAACACATTGATAACAACTAAGGCTGCACCATTGGTGTGAACCTCGTCATCCTGTGTCGTTGGGCGGGTAGGATGACCAAAGAGGACGTTGTCAACCCCAACAACATCACCTGCACCCGTGTAGACATATTGCATATAGACACGCACAACCAAGAACTGATAGCCATCCTCCAGATCAACATCCCATGTGAAGGTGGCCCAGTCAAAGCTAGAGCCGCCGACATTTTGTTGCGCCAGCGTTGTCACCTGCATGGGAATCGCCCCCGCATTCGTTGGGTCCTGGCTGATGTCGCTGTTGAACTCACCGTTGACACCCCACAGGCTCACCAAGATGATATTGGCATTGCCGTCACCCTCGACATTGCGTAGGTCCATCTTGAGCGTGTGTGGCCCACGATGACGACCCCGATCACGGATAACCTGTGAGACGCCGCCCGTACCCCATTGGTCATCGACCTTAATGGCCGCACCACCACTGCCCTGAGCTGCGTCGATTTGCATGTTGTGTACAATCCAACCATCGTCGGCACGTTCACTGTTAATCGAATAGGACGCTCCCTCTAGCTGTGTGCCATCATCAAACGTAGCATCCAAGAAAACAACCTGTTGTGTGTCGGCTGTGATGACGACCTGCTGCGTGGTTGTGCCTGTTGCGCCCTGTGAATCCCACACAGTCAAACGCACGGTGTGTGTCCCCGCACTGCCAAAGCCATAGACGGCAGTCTCGCCAAACTCATCAATCGTGCCGTTGTTGTCAAAATCCCACCCATAGCTGGCAATGCCATTGCCCTTGAGTTCAAGCGTATCGGATGGATCAGGGTCATAGGAGGGGCTGGCGTCAAAGAGCACGACATTGTGTTCACCAACCGAACGACTGGTAAACTGTGCTACGGGAACGGCGTTGCCAGCAGGAACCGCAAAGGTCGTGTTGACAATCTCAAAGTAGTCGGGGTAATAGTCGGGGTTGCCAAAGCCAAAGTTTTTCTTGATCAGGTTATAGGTGTTGTTGGCAAAGGTGCTGTCCTCCAGTCGTGACCCTAAGAAGGGGATTGGGTTGGCTTCGCTCGCCCCTTCGCGCGGCAATCTCATGCCACGTGTAAAGCCCTCAACCCGTACATTGCGATAGAGCAAATCCTGGGATGGGCCATTGTTGCCGATGCCATGCCCACGTCCATCGCCGTTGATTTCGAGCGCAAGTGGGACAGGGTTATTGACATCACCCACAATCAACCCGTCGAGAAAGTCAATCTGCGTGCTGTATTGCGTGAAAACACCCTCTCCATAGATGCCCCAGAGTCGGAAGTTCTGTACCAGTGAACGTTCATCATGCCAGTTGAAATCGTCAGGTCCGATAAAGCCAAGTTGAGCGTCGTCATTGCGCATGTGGTTCCAGAAGACAATGCCAAAGAGACTGTTATAGGTTTGGAACCCCGTCATCGGGCGCATCGGCACGTTGGTCACCTCGATATAGCCGCTGCCATTGGTGACAATAAACTGGTCATCGGCGACCAAATTGCCCTGTGGCACAGCCCCCGCATCGCGCACGTTGGTGATGCCATCGACACCACTAAAGATATTGATGCCACCGCCCGCCGCACTCACGGCAATGTTGTCATTCATCGAAATCTGGCTCGCACCCTGCACCCAAAATGCCTCACCATTAAAACCCATGTCAAAGAGATTCATGCGCATCGAAAGATCAAAGTCGGCCTGCCAGCGTGCATCCCCCATCGTCTTGATGACAATGTTGTTACTCCATGTGCCGATTTCATTGCCTGCCTCGGCCACAATACCAGAGCCAAGCACCTCATAGACGACGTTGTTTTCCAGTACAAGGTGGCTATCGTGATGGACAATGCCCCAGCCCGGACTGCCAACGACAGCATTACCCACTGCATAGGACGGCGTACTGCTGATATCGCCTGCGCCTGTGCGGTGGAAGTGGGCGGCATAGCGTCCACGTGGATTTGTGCCATGGCCCGTGCTGCCATCGACATTACTGCCGATATCATCCACGATCACATTTTTGTCGCTGCGTCCCAAATCATAGAAGCCCGCGTTGTAGACTTCGACGTTGGGGTTGTGCATAAACATGACATGACCCCGTTGCTGCGTGGGTACAGTGTCGCCATTCTCGGTTTCAAAGCGAACATTGCGCGTCACGTTGGCAACATAAATTTGCAAACCATAGCTCTCAAAGCCAGCGGGTCGTTGATGGTTAAATCCCAGTACCGTGTTGTCGCCACTGCTGATGTCGTTGTTGGTAAACTGGATGACGTTGCCGTTGATGGCCGTAATCGTCAACTCCTCGTCATGAAAACGCGTGTTGTCCGTGTCCGAGCCATTCTCGTCATAATAGGTCCCACCCAGCACCAACTGATCTCCAATACGCCAGCCCTCCGGTGTACTCATACCAGCGGGCAGGTCCAGCACCAGCGTGTTATCCCCGACCAACGCATCGCCTGCCAGTGCCACAAAGTCAAGCTTATCCGCCCCATAGACACGCACCAAGCCATGTGTGATGACTGCCCGCCCCAACATCATGGGGTCATTGTTCAGGTCAATCGCCCCGTTGTCAGCGATGATGATACGCGCGGTGTAGTCCGCGCCGACCGACTCAACCGCTGTGCCGATGGATAGTACGCTGTCCGGTGCCGCGATGAACGTGTCCACAATGAGCTGTGTATCGCGGTCGCGCGCAAAGGTCAACGTCCCATCCAGCCGCACCGTCAAGATACGCGTCGCACTGACCGCATCATAGGTGACAGTCGTGCCTGCTGGAATATAGACACGCGCATTGGCTCCTGGCACAGCCCCTTCCTGCCACGTCGCCGTGTCAAACCACGAGCCATCCTGCGTCGCCGTGAACGTCGCATCGGCAGGGTCGGCCAAGGCGAGCATGGCGAGATGCTCCGCCTGCTTCACGGGGTCGTCAGGGTGGGGTAAATCGCCCTGTGCCTGCACAACTGTGGGCGTAATTAGCAGACTGATTGCGAGTAAGAACCATAGTGATAAATTTTGTCGTATTGTCATTTTGTTTTTGCTCTGCATTTTTGATTAGAGTACCACCGAATGCAATTCGGTGTCTATCATAGGAAGCATACTGAAGTATGCTGTATCGCACTCAATACAACCTGTTTCAACAGGTTTTCTGTAATAGCATGGGATTTGCAATCCCATGAGGTCTATTCTTCTTTGTCTGAATTGATT
>JBCCFC010000725.1:0-6984 GCA_039029935.1 Chloroflexota bacterium | reverse complement strand
CTTTGCCATCACCATTACGCCGCAATCTTCTCTAGCTGCTCCTGAACCTCCGGTGCATCCTGATCCTTATTACCAATAAAGAACCGCTGCATCTGTGCCAGCGTATTGGGCAGATTCGTCCAGTTCTCCTTAAAGGTTAACTTCTCCCATACACGCTCTGGGCGATAGAGATAGAAGCGGCGATAGGCTTCGCGCCATTTCTTGAGCACCAAGTCAGGGTCATAGGCCCCGTCGTTCATGGTAAAGCGCGCCTTTTGCTCGTGGATGGCATACTCGGTCCAGTTGTCAGCATAGACTTGACCGCCCTCCATGATTTGGTCGTACATGGCTGTGCCTGGGAATGGAGCCGCCAGCAGGAAGTTTGCCAACTTTGGATCGAGATCAAGTGCAAGCTGGATGGTCTTTTCCATCGTTTCTTCATTGTCGCCTGGCATTCCGAAGATGAAGAAGCCCATCGTCTGCAAGTTGGCAGCCTTGGCATTGGCAAAGCCTTCACGCACCATATCAGTGGTCTGACCTTTTTTGATGACATTGCGCAACATGGCTTCGTCACCATTTTCGACCCCAAAGCCGACACGCAGACAGCCTGCCGCCTTCATCAACTGGAAGAGTTCAAGGTCGGTGTGATTGACCTTCATGCCATGTACTGTCACCCAAGGTACGGTGTGTAGTCCCTCCTCGACCAAACGGCGACAGAGTTCTTTGGCGCGTGGCAGTTTCAAGTTCCAGATGTCATCGGTTACGCCAATCTCTGTTGCGCCCAAGCCTTTGACTAACCACTTCCACTCCTGCACAACACTCTCGACTGAGCGCGCCCGCCATGTATCACCTGTCACGGGTTTGGAACAGAAGGTGCATTTGTATGGGCAGCCACGACTGGTCAAAATCGTGAAACTGCGCGCATTGGGATCAAGACCGTCTGTGAGTGGCTGCAGGTTGGTATAGAGATCAATCTTGAAGAGATCATGCGCTGGGAAAGGCAATGTATCCAAATCTGGAATCATCGGGCTATCGTGGCTGATGACCAGTTCATCCTTGCCGTGCTTCTGATAACGGAAGTGAATGCCTGGGATTAGCTCTGGCTCACGCCCTGCATCCAGCCGATTGATCAACTCTAAGAAGCTATACTCACTCTCGCCCTTGAAAATGTAATCAACATAATCACTGTGTGGTGCTTCCAGCGACTCCATCGGCATAATCGTCAAGTGCGGCCCACCCAACACGGTGATCAGCCCGCGCTTTTTACACAGAGCCGCCATCTCCCATGCATCCTCAATCAGCGGCGTTGTTGCCGTGATACCGATGAGGTCGTATGGTTTGCCAAAGGATTCGGCTTGGTCGATGTAGTAGTCAACGGTGACATCTTCGACAGAAGCGTCAAAGATCATGACTTCGTGACCACCTTCACGCAGAACCGCAGCCAGATAGCCCAGCCCCAATGGAATGTGTTTACGTGCGCTCCAGACTTTGGCCTCTGGACTGGCGAGAATGATTCGCATTAGATGGCTCCCTCGGCTTGTACGGCTTTGCGTAGACCAGTCTTTTCTTTCTTTGGCAGGAAGGTGTTGGCAGCAATGCGTAGGTTGCGTGGCAGGTTAAACCAGAAATCTTTGGTTGATGTGCGACGCAGAATTGGTGCCGGGCGCAGATAGAACTGGCGATAGGCTTTGCGATACATTTCCTCGACCAACTCTGCCGTCATCTCACCCATTTCATAGCGCGCTTGCTGTTGGAAAAAGACATAATCTTCCCAGTCGTTGATCAGGAATCGTCCCTGTCGTTTGACGATTTCATAGACCTTTGTACCAGGATAGGGCGTCATCATCGAGAAGTTGGCGATGACGGGGTCAAGCTCAATGGCAAAGTCAATCGTGCGTTGCATAGACTCGCGTGTCTCACCCGGTAGCCCGATGATCATAAAGGCAATAGTCTCCAGTCCAATTTCCTTGGCATTTTTAAAGGCACGGCGAATCGTGTCGTGATCCACTTTCTTGTCAATGCTCTTGAGAATTTCAGGATCGCCGCTCTCCACACCAAAGGCAGTCCGTTTGAGTCCCGCATTTTTCAACAACTGCAACAATTCTTTGCTGGCAAGGTTGGCACGGATGCCATTGACAAAAATCCAAGGCACATGGTTGAGGTCGTTCTCAATCAGTAGCTGTGCCAATCCTTCCAACCGTTTGACACGAATGTTGGCACTGTCATCAAGAATACCAATCTCCTGCGCATCATAGTCTTCAACCAGATGTCGCCACTCTGCCAGCACATTCTCTGGGCTGCGACTGCGCCACTTGATGGGCATGATGCTCTGGCTACAGAAGGTGCAGCGGTAAGGGCAACCGCGACTGGTCATAATGCTAAAGCTGCGCGCACCGTCAACGTGGTCGGTGGCGGGTTGCAGATTCGTGTAGTGCTTCATCTTGAAGAGATGATAGGCAGGCCAAGGCAGGCTATCCAAATCGGCAATCGCAGCGCGGTCTGGGTTGTTGTGGATGCGTCCATCGCTGGTTTTGTACGTGACGCCCATACAGTCATCAAAAATATCATGTTCTGGGTTCATAAATTCAGATGTGGCATAACTTGGCTGATCTTTGAGATAGGATTCCAGCCGATTGCTAATGTCAATCCACACATCCTCACCCTCACCACGCACCACAATATCGACATAAGGCTTCTCGCAGCTTTCCTCTGGCAATACACTCACATGCGGTCCACCTATCACAACGGGACAGTCATAGACCTCTTTGATGGCCTTGGCCGTACGCCATGCCTGCTTAACCTGTGGTGTATTGGCCGTAATGCCGATTAGATCAGGCTTGAATTCTTGTACAAACTCGCCGACTGGTTGTCTCTCGATATCGGCATCAAAAATTACGACCTCATCCCCACGCTGTTCGCTGACTGCCGCCAGATAGGCCAACCCTAAATGGGGCGTCGTGCGGGTGTCAATTGGTAGACGAAACCTTGGATTGATTAACGCAACACGCACTGAAAACTCTCCTTGAAAAAGTTGAAGAGTTGAAGGGTTGAAGGGTTGAAGGGTTGAAGAGTTGAAGAGTTGAAAGGTTGAAGAGTTGAAGATGATACGCTATCATGATCAACCTTTCCACCTTTCAACCTTTCCACCTTTCCACCTTTCCACCCTTCAACCTTTCAACCTTTTCTTATCCTCGATACATTCCGACTGATGGATCAACTTCGATTGCCCACGCATGGATACCGCCATCCAGATTGATGGCATTGGTCCAGCCCTGCCCGCGCATAAACATGACCATTTGCGCACTGCGCCCACCGTGATGACAACTGACAATAATCTCAGCGTCTTTGTCTGCGGTGACCGCGTCTGGTAGCGCATCTAGCTGTTTGCTGGCGACCTCGCTTATTGGGACATTGAGGATGCCCTCTACATTAAAATTGGCGAGTTCAAGCTCATGCGGTTCACGTACATCGATCCACAAAAATTTGTCTCCCGCTTCGACCCGCTGGGCGATCTCTTGCACGCTGACTTCTGGCGCGCCAAATGGATTTGCCATGTTAATTGAATTCCATTGAATTATGCTGGTGGCGTATAGCTCCGGTTATACAACGCCGATATATCGATATCGGTGATTGCATTCACACCAGTAATTTCACTAAAATTTTCCTTGAGCAGACGCTGAACCCCAAGCTTCATTGTGAGAATGCTAATCGGGCAGTCAATACACGCCCCCAACATTTTGACGTGGGCAATGCCATCCGCATCCACTTTGATGATTTCGACATCACCACCATCTATATACAATGTTGGCCGATAGCCATCCAGTACTTCTTGGATGCGCTCATTAAGTGATAGCTCTGCAACACCTGTTTGGTTCATAGATATTGTGTCTACTTACATTGTGCAGCCATCAGCTGGTGCTTCGCCCGTGTGTGTCTGCGCCGTACGGAAACTGCTGCCACATCCACATGAGCTAGTCGCATTTGGGTTTTCGATGTTAAACCCACCACCCATCAAGTTGTCTACATAGTCAATGTTTGCACCGTTGACATAGAACAGGCTTGTGGGATCAACAATGACACGCACACCATGCTGCTCGTAGACTTCATCATCTTCCTTTGAGCCTTCATCAAAGGTCATGCCGTATTGCATACCGCCACAACCGCCGCCCTTGACGAAAACGCGCAGTCCATGTGTTTCCCCAATGCCTTTTTGCTCTAAGATACCGCCTAATTTTTCTGCGGCTGATGATGTTAAAGTGATCATTATTATGTCTCCTTATTTATAATTCAAAAGAGTTGTCTTCTATTGACAACGCTCGTTTTTGCAACAATGTCTGCAATCCAAAAATCCGTTCTTTTAATTCAAATTGAAGGTGAATAATCAATTAAAAAGGTAGAATACGGATCCGTGACCGTTCTTCATCAATGGTTACTAATGCACCGCTCTCGATCTCAGATTCATATTGATGTAGGATTTTTACTAACCTATCACCTAAACTTTGTGGCAATACATCGTCCGCGCGAACTTGAACCACGCTTGGACCGACGGCTTTTGTTGTCGCTAGAAGAGTCCCAAAATCAAGGTCATGTGTAAACACCACATAACCATGTTCCTCCGCCCACGCCATGATAATACTATCTGCTGTACGAGCATCACCGATAGATGACCAGTGTACTGCCTCAACCCCTAATTGTTCCAAAATATCTACCCAATTAGGGGAAAGGTTCATATCAATTAACAGCTTCATATGCCACCAGTGGGAGGTCTATTTCTTGAACTCGCCAAGCCGCGTAGGTAAGAGATTCGTGTATATCTTCTTTCTCTAAGTAAGGGTAGGCGTCTAATATATCATCAATAGAATAATCTGTTGCGACCAAGCCAATAATCATGCCCACAGTGACACGCATTCCTCGGATACAAGGCTTTCCTCCCATAATATTTGGATCAAACGTTATACGATTAAAGTTTTTTATCATATTGCAACTCACTTTTTTTATAAAAGACAGCTAATTAAGCAATATCTACTTCTGTTGGGGTTACTTTTTTACTGCTTTAAGAGTGCTTGTAGTTGAGCCTGAAGAGCCTCAATCTGCTGCTGTTTCATTTCAACCTGAGCTTGAGCCGCTTTAGTTCGTTCTTCCGCAGTTTCACGCTTATAACGCTCTAATGTAATCTGTGCTTGAAGTGCCTCACACTTTCGCCGTTCCGCTACATGGTGCATGGTACGCACAATTTCAACATCGAACCACAGTTCTTCCGTAAAGATATCGAAAAAATCGACTTTATTGCCCTCAACACAAGCCAACATAAAGATGTCAGGGACTAAAATTTGTCCTTGACAATTGGATTTCACTTGTGTAGCATGTCCAATCGTTGTGGAGTGTCTCCATACAGAGACTGTTGCTTCGTCAGCCACATTGCCCTCATCATCTACACGGTCGATAGTAATACAGTTAGGAATCCCTAATTGGTCAATGTAAAATTGAGGTGCAACTTTGTCGTCTTCTTTGCTAAATTCAGACACAATCTCAATCGCACAAATTGGCATCGGGTCTGTTCTTATATCATAGGCATACGGGAATGAATCACCAGGTTGGCAAGGAACCACTAACAAATCTGGTGCGCATCGGTTTGGTCCCTCATCTCTATCTTCATAAATCAAAAAGATATCTGTTAAGACCAATAAGCCGTGCCTACGTAATGGCCCACTAAGTTGGATGAGTGCTTCTATCCTCGTTCTTCCATGTGGGCCACCATGAGGCATCAAATCCTCTTTGGTTTGATAGGCATATGGGTCTGTGTCCCAATTTTCGGTGATATGATCTGGAATCCATTTGGGACGTTGTATAGATGTAGTTGGGAGCTGGTTTGGTAACATTATCTCGGGAATTTTTTTCATGACTAACTTTCCTCTACATATTCTGTGACATTCTCAAGGTATTCTCGGCAAGGGATAGTATCTTTTCGTATGTCATTACCTGAATCAAAGGATTCATAGACTCTTTAATTGATAGTTTAGACTTATTTTCATCTGACAAATCGTAACCCATAATTAGGATACATTTTGGGTTTTCAAAACGAAGACCTTTTTGCTGCAAATAAAAAGGCTGCGTTTTTGTAAAATTTAGATATCTTTCCGCCTGATCCCATGATTTATAAAATTCATTGCTAAAATGACCATTATCAAGAAATAATTTTAAAAAAGGCTGCTTAATCTCAAAAATATCCATAAAATTATCTGACGCCCGAATTCCTACCAAATCGGGAATATGTTCATCATCTAGTTTTTTGTGGCGAACAATTTTTTTATAAGTTGAACCCAATAGCCAAGGGTTGTCTTCAAATAATTTTTGATATTGAGCTTCGGTACGTTCATTATCGTTTAGCATCAGTCTAAGTTGCTCAATGGGTCTGTCATCTGACTGTAACATGCTTCTATCAAATAGCCACAGACGACCTTCTTCATCTGCTGACAGCAAAAGACCTTTACTCTCAAGAAGGGGTAGGGTTCTAGCGACTGTTGAAGGATAAATATTTAGATATGATGCCAATTCCGATGGTGTTACCCCCTTTGGGCTATCACGCAGTATTTTTTCGATTGCATCAATTCTTTTTTGTTGAATTTGATTAATATGCTTTTGGTTACAAAAGTTATTAGTCCGATTTTTGGCGATGAGTATCGCCCGGTTTTTCATCACCCACCAATCTGATTCATCGCCCGATTCTCAGCAAAAAATCCGTCATCCAAACCATGTCCCCAAGGCTTACCATACACACCATCCCGCATCAACGTGCGTAGTTCCTCGAAACTCCACCCTTCACGCAGTGGTGTCAACAAATCGAATTCGTTGTCGCGCAAGAGACAGAGGCGTATTTTGCCATCGGCTGTCAGTCGAATCCTGCCGCAGCCTTGACAAAATGGCTCCGTGACGCTGCTGATAAAGCCGAGCGTACCCTGCGCCCCAGGAATGCGGAAGGGGCGGCTAGGGTCAACATAATCGTAG
>JBCCFC010000724.1:0-6984 GCA_039029935.1 Chloroflexota bacterium | reverse complement strand
CCTATTTACATAATTATTCTTAGTTTACTTTTTTTCAACCCTTTCGTCAATCTCTTCTATCATTGCCTTTTGGATAACTCAATAAATCTCATTGTGTTCCAATCGTGCTGTGCTATATATGCTCTCCGACAAACTGCTAGTTACTATGACAATCGAATCCATAGGGTAGATGGTACAACAGGTATTATCACCACTGTGGTTGGAGCAGGAGGTGCTGGGTATAGTGGCGATGGTGGTCTTGCGGTCAACGCTATAATTTATCGCCCAAGTTCTATCGTCGTAGATTACGTTGGCAATATCTACTTTACTGATAGCCATAATCATCGTATCCGCAAAATCCATCATGCAACGGGCATTATTACAACAATTGCAGGGACTGGGGTTGCGGGCAGTACTGGTGATAATGGTCTTGCTATTAATGCCCAACTCCGTATCCCTTTTGGTTTGAGCATAGATAATAATGAGAACTTATTTATTGCCGAGCTTGGTGGTCATCGAATACGCAAGGTGAGTCTGAGTACAGGCATTATTACAACAATTGCAGGGACTGGAGTTGCGGGCTACAGTGGTGATAATGGTCCTGCAACCAACGCACAATTTTGGGAGCCAAGGCATATGTCAGTGGATAGTGATAGGAATCTCTTCGTTTCTGACTTCGCTAACCATCGAGTACGCAAAATAGAAGGTATTGCAGCCAAATCGTTCACAAATTGTGCGTCCATTGATGAAATGTCTGTGACCGAATGCGAGGCACTTGTCGCTTTATACAGCAGTACAGATGGCGATAACTGGACAAACAACACCGATTGGTTACAGACAACGACACCCTGTAGTTGGCATGGCGTGGCGTGTAACGACAATCATGTCACAGAGCTACGGTTGAGTAATAACCAATTGAGCGGAGCGATTCCAGCCGAGCTTGGCGACCTGACCAAACTAATAATGATACAGGTAGATCAGAACGATCTTAGTGGACCATTGCCGCAAACAGTCATCCGGCTAAACATCCTCAACCAATTCTACTTTGACAATACCGATTTATGCGAACCAGTCAATATTGAAGTTCAAAACTGGCTATCGAGTATCAATGACTTAGTGCGTACCAATGAGCTTTGCATCACCCCATTGCACATGGAGAAAACCGTCTCTCAATCTGTGGTGCAAGTTGGCGACGAACTGCTCTACAGCATTCGTCTGACAGCAACCGTCCCTCTCAGCAATGTCAATCTGAGTGATGAGTTGCCCGTTGGTCTCACCTATGTCGAAAACAGCGTTTCCGGCGGGGCTACCGACGTCAATGGCGAAATTCAATATCAGGGCAGTCTACCCACAGGTGTCCATGTCATTGCCTATCGCGCTATTGTGAATGATGACTTGTTTCCCGGCGGTCTTGTCAACAACACAGCCATTGTCACTGCACAGGTGTCCCAAGAATATCCTTTGACACTTCAGCATTCAGCAACCATCGTGCGACCCAGCAGTGCCAAAGGCAAAACATTGGTGTTGCTCTATGCGGTCGGTGATAATAATCTTGCTAACAGCATACTAGACCTCATGAACCACGCCGAACAAGCCGCGGGAAACGAGAATCTCATTATTCGTGCATTGCTCGATGGACCAGGTGATGACGATACGTATGTCTATGAACTGGAACCAGACCAAAATCTCTTCTGCCCCAATTACATGGACACATCCTGTGACGGTCTCTATGTATTAGGTGAGAATTACTGGTCGTGGGCAGACGACACAGCGAGCTATTACAGCCTTGCACAGTTTGTTGCCAGTGGTATGACTGCCTATCCAGATGCTGAAAAGGTCATCCTATCTGTAGTCGGGCATGGCAATGGCTGGGCACCCAACATCTTCAATGCACAACCGGGAGATTGGGAGGACGGCTCAGGTGGACCACGAACAATCCGTGAAGAAGGTCCGGTTGTATCACGGCTAGGTGGGATGTTACACGACGATAACCCTAGCAATTCTCTACCCACGAAAAAATTTGCCCAAGCCCTCTACGATGTCACGCAAGCGACAGGACGCACTATTGACCTGCTATATCTGGATATGTGTTCGATGGCAATGGTTGAGGTGCTTTATGAGGTACGCAATTCGGTAGATTATGTACTCGCCTCAGAAAGTATTACATGGGATGCGATGATCTATGATGAGCTATTAAATGCGATTGACGAAGATATGGAGGCGGAGGCGATTGGTCGAGCATGGCATCATATCTTATCTGAAACATTCCGGCAAGGTGGCTATCCGTTTACACTTTCCCTGAGTAGTACCGAGCATATTGGTGGTTTGCTCGATGCACTGAATACGCTGGCAAACAGCTTGATTGCGCTCTTGCCTGACCACAAGGATCGCATCGAACAAGCTGTATTTGATAGCGAGTGCTTTGAAAGCAACTACGATGGTGTCATTGATGACTATGATACCTATTGCGATTTGGGCAGTTTGCTCAATCAACTACAAGTACAGTTTTCAGGATACAATCAGACCGTTGTATCAGCAGCAGCATATGCATTTGACATTTTAACCGACGACATTGTGCTTGCCAATGACTTTACAGGCAACGATCCACAATACGATACGAATGTCACACCAAGTTGGCAGGACATTCATGGCGTGAGCATCTATTTTCCACTCCATAAAGAAGAAAAACAGCGTTATTACAACAAATACCATCTGCATTTTGCAAAAGATGGGCAATGGGATGAGCTAATTGCCACCTATTGGGACGGGGACACGGGCGACTACATACCACTCGAAGAATGTGAGGATACGCATACCTGCCCAGAGTTAGGTGATCCTCAGCCTACATTGCCTGTCATCATTATTGATAATGATGACCATGAGCGGTTGACGATAGTTGGGGATTGGATGCACAGTGTGATTATAGATGAGTTCTATAAGGACGGCTATTTACATAATCAAGATGATCGACAAAATGAGCAAAGCATCCAGTTCACACCAGTGTTCTCACAAACCTGTGACTATCGTGTTGAGCAACGGTGGACAGCCCACCCAAATCGGGCCACCAATGTGCCAGTTGATATCAGTCATGCCAATGGTGTAACAACGGTTTTGGTCAATCAACAACAAAACGGTGGGCAGTGGAATGCTCTGGGTACATATCGCTTTAATCAAGGTTCATCAGGCTACGTGAAAATTCGTACAGATGGTGTGGATGGTCATGTCATTGCAGACGCGGTACGCTTTGTTGCTGTGGATTGTGATGGCACGATGACAGACGGTGCAACAGTTTATGTGGAGTCATCGCCGATGACGATGGCAGTAGGTATCAGCGAAACCATCACCATTATGCTCGATACTATCGGCTATCCAGCCAACGCTGTCATGGTGCATGGGCGCATTGACCCTGCCTTTGTCGAAGTTTTGGCAATCAGTGGCAATCATTCTACGTTCAATGTCCCCATTATCCAACCCGACTATGATATGAGTACAGGGGTCTTTACCTATGCAGCGAGTCAGTTCAATACGACGACCGAAGACACCTTTCCTGTCCTCGAATTGGTGGTCAAGCCATTGCAGCCAACCAATGCCGAAGGGGTTTTAGTTGAGTTTCTTTCCGACTTCCCAGCAACACATATCAGCGATCCAGACCCTGATGGGACATCTTTGGCGGCGCAGTCAACGGCACAATTCATATCATGGATGTTATTTCGCCATCAGCCACATTGATTGGCACATTGGTAGGACAAGCGTGGGTGGAGTCGTTGTCTATCCAATTGACAGCGACTGATACGGGTGAACCAATAGAGGCGGTGAGCGTCACGACCAATATCTCTGGGCAATTTCAACTGACAGGGATTACACCTGGCACCTATGATATCTTCATTGATGGTGAACAGACACTACCGATTCTGTTAGAGAATATAGAGATTGTGGAGGGAGACAACATTTATCCTATTGATCCCCCTCCTGTGAAGGGTGACATTGACGACAATCATGTCATTGACACAGATGACGTTAGTATCTTGGCTATCTTTATGAACCAAGACAAAGATTTTAACCCTGCCGCTGATCTCAATAAAAGTGGGGCTGTTGAGATTGCCGACTTTGCATTGCTCCAGAAAAATTTCTTGCAAAGATGGCCTCCTGTCGCTAGGGCCGCCAATCGGGGAATCCGTTCTCTGGCAACGCAGCAACTGACCGCAGATGTGGCCTTTGAGGATGACGTGATTCATGCTCGTGCTGGGCATATCATGTCGATTCCTGTCTATATTGACCCATCAGGTGGTGAAGTCAGCGGCGTGACGACACATTTTGAGTATAATCCCGCAGAGCTGGAAGTTGTTGATATCACATTAACCAGTCACATGCCACAAGTCTTCACGAACCGAGTTGATGCAGAAGAAGGTCGAATTCTGGTAACGGGTGGTAATCTCTTCGAGTTGCAAAAAGAACGCTTCCTGTTCATGAGCTTGACGGTGCGCTTGTTGGAGGGTGTCGAGGAAACGACGATCACACCACTTACAGACCAATTTCCAAACACCAATGTGGTCGGACCAGCAGGCGGAATCTTGAACAACGCTCAGAGTGTGACGGTGAAACCAGCCAAGACGGTCTTCTTACCATTGATAGGAGATGGGTTCACACAGGAGGGGTATGAATCACTCACAGAGACGCTCTCGCAACTGTTCTTGCCAATTGTCACGCAATAATAGAGTAGTCCTGATCACGTAAAATGAATTGTTGGCTGAAAACCGATTGATTCCTAAAAGATGAGAAATGAGCCAGTACAGAGAAATTTGTGCTGGCTCATTTTATTTTTAGCCAAAATTTGGCGATCTCTTCTCAATAAACGCCCGAATCCCCTCAGCATAATCAGCAGTGTCAAAACTATCATCAACCAATCGCCGTTGAGCCTCCGTCAATTGCGCCAAATCTGGCGTTTCGAGCAACGTCTCCAACATCCGCTTGTGCAATGCTTGTGATACAGGTGATAGCCGTGTCATGCTTGTCGCTAACTGCATCACCGCTTCATCAATTTCATCTAGCGGATAAAGTTGGCCGCATAAGCCCCGTGTATACGCCTCTTGCGCATCCATCAAACGCGCGGTCAACAACAAATCATGAATGGCCGCCGCACCCATAATCTGCATAAACCGCTGCATCTGCTCATAGGTGACAATCGTACCCAATTTGGCGATGGGAATGCCAAATCGTGCGTTTTCGGCGGCAATGCGCAAATCGCAATGGGATGATAAAATTAGCCCACCACCCACGCAATATCCTTTAATACAGGCAATGTTTGGCTTTGAAAGTTGCTGAATGGCTTTGAGTGCGGTCGCCACACAATCGTTGTAGTGCAGGCTATTTTCTTTGTTATTGCGATTTTCACGATATTCGCTGATATCGCCACCTGCGCTAAAGGCATTTTCGCCAGCACCTTTCCAGATGATGACGCGAATATCTTGGTTTTGCTCAAGCCATTGACAGTAATCGGGTATCACCGACCACATTTCATAGTTGATGGCATTATGGTTTTCTGGCCGATTGATGGTGATGGTAGCAATCGCCCCATCGACAGAACACTGTAATGACTCTAATTGGTGTAAACTTTGATCTGACATGAAGTTAGTTTACCATAGGATTGATAATCCATAGAAGCGAGGTATGCAGTATGGAACAAGAAATTGGACAGGAAAAAGGGAAACAGACATCTTGGATCAAGCTGCCCTATTCGTTAGGCGACGCACCCGCATCCAAGAAGGAACTTGGTCAATTGCTGAGGAGTGGGACATAAATGAATTTTGGAATCGCCAACAAGGTGGCCTTTGTTGCGGGTGCAAGCAGCGGTATCGGCAAAGCCATCGCATGGGAATTAGCTAGTGAAGGCGTCAAGGTTACTATCGGTGCGCGCACAGCATCCAAACTTGAGACAACGGCCACAGAAATCATGGATGGTACAGGTGGTGAAGTATTGCCTGTGATGATGGATGTCACTGATAGAACGCAGATTGAAGCAGCCATGAGAGTAACCGTTGAACACTTTGGGCGGCTCGATATCTTGGTTACAAATGGGGGTAGCGCGCCCAAGGGTGATATTGACGAGCTGGACGATGCCACATGGGAACGTGGATGGCAACTCTACTTTCAGATGCATGTCCATTTAATTCGCGCGGCCCTGCCCCATCTGCGTGCCAATGAACCCAGTTGGGGACGTATCATCACGGTGACAAGTTTCTCGGCCAAACGAGCGATGGAGGGGTTGCTGCTGTCGTCAAGCCTGCGTCCTGGTGTTGATGGATTGGTGCGGTCACTTGCGTCCCAACTTGCGCCCGAAGGCATCACCGTCAACAATGTTGCTCCGGGCTATACATTGACCGAGCAGCTTGACGCAAGCATCCGTGAGCGTCATACAAAACGGGGCATCTCCAGAGAAGAACTCGTCGCCGAGATGGTGCGCAATATTCCCATTGGGCGTATCAGCCAAGCCGATGAGCAGGCAGCAGCGGTCGCGTTTTTGGCATCTACGCGGGCGGGGTCGATTACGGGACAGACGATTGTGGTGGATGGTGGTGTGAGTGATCAGGCGGTGCGGATTTGGTAGGGCGATATGCTGTGGTATAATTGTTTTGAACAAATGTACATATGATTCAATTTCAATAAACGGAGTCTTTTCAATCGCTATGGACGAACAAATCCAACCATTAGAAGAATATGCTGAGGGCTACTTTGTCAACCGAGATTTTGAGATAGATTACTTCTGGTCATGGGCAAACAGTGTTCCGCTTGATAGACGCCATAGTATTGCCTTTGCAGGATTACGACGGACAGGCAAAACAGCCATCATTCATCGCGTGTTCAATCGTCTCTTCTATGAGCAAACGCGGGTGATGCCTGTTTATATTTCGTTTGCGCGTTACCTGACGCAAACTGAGCGAATTACGACCTATGAATTTGCCGAGCATTTTTTCAGTGGCTATGTGCGTAGTTACTTGGCATTCAAAT
>JBCCFC010000723.1:0-7015 GCA_039029935.1 Chloroflexota bacterium | reverse complement strand
GGATTGTAGGATGACCCAATTTTTGAAAAAATTGGGTCATCCTACAATCCATTGGACCAATCTTCCTGTATTGAGATGTTCTTGACCCAAAGCAATCTATTTTTAACTATTTTTCAGTGTCAATCATCATACCATGAAAGAAGCATCAAAACTTATTGTACGTCTGCTGAGTCATCTGGATCGCCCACGTCAAATCCAATTGGGTCTCTGTGTCCTTGCTGGATTAATTTTTTCGTTCACAACCCTACTGCCACCACTCCTCATCCGTCGCGTCATCTTCTGGCTGACCGATGGCGACGGGCAAGTCGGTAGTTTTGCAGCGATTGCCATTGGCTTGGTGTTGATTTATCTGGTGCGCGGTATTGGCCGCTATTATTACGGTGTCTTTTCACACCAAGTGGCCTATCACACGCTCCATAACCTGATGAGCCTTGTCTATCGCCACATCCAGAGTTTGTCACACCGCTTTCACAACAAACAGCGCACGGGTTCGCTGATTGCACGCTCCATCAACGACATCGAAGCGATTGAGGATTTTGTGGCGCATGGCGTCCCAGAGTTGGTGTTGGCCGTTGTCATTCCGCTGACCATGATTGCCATCCTGCTAACCATCAACCCACTGCTCACGTTGCTGGTCGTGTTGCCCCTGCCGATAGCCGGATACATCATCTTCCGCTTTACCCGCCAGATTCGCCATATGTGGCGTTCCGTGCGTAGCCGAGCCGCTGACCTCATTGCACAGGTGCAGGACAACATCTCTGGCGTCACCGAAATCAAGTCATTTGGGCGCGAGGCCGAGCAGTCTGCGTTGGTGACAGCACATAGTGCCAAGTTCCGTGATGCCTCCATCAAGTCCAACAGCCTCTCACTGATGCCAGCGGGCATTGTCGAGTTTGCTGGCGGTGGTGGACTCATCATCGCAGCGGTCATTGGTGGCGCATTTGCCCTCAACGGGCGATTGAGCGTGGCCGATCTCTTTGTCTTTATTTCCTATGTCAGCTACATCTATCAGCCCTTTCTCAAGCTCGCCGATATCAGCGATAACTTGCACAAAGCTGCCAGCAGTTGTGAGCGTGTGTTTGAGTTGCTTGACACACCCATTGATATCGTCAGCCCTGCCAATGCACTTCGCCCTGACATTGACGAGTGGCAGGTCGAGTTCCGCAACGTTGATTTTGCCTATAAAGAGGGTGAACCCATTCTGCACGATATCGACCTAACCATTCACGAGGGCGAAATGGTCGCCCTTGTTGGCGCGACAGGCGCAGGCAAGACCACCATCAGCCGTCTCATCCCACGCTTTTTTGACCCTCAAGCCGGGCAAATCTTGGTCGATGGGTACGATGTCAAAACGTTAGACCTCGCCTTTTTGCGTGACAGCGTGGCTGCTGTTCATCAAGATATCTTCCTCTTTCATGGCACAGTACGCCAAAATCTGCTCTTCGGCCGCTCCGATGCCACGATGGACGACCTGATTGATGCTGCCACTGCCGCCCACGCACACGAGTTTATCATGAACCTACCCAACGGCTATGACACAGTGATTGGTGAACGTGGTGTGCGTCTCTCCGGTGGTCAAAAGCAGCGGCTCTCGATTGCACGCGCCTTGCTCAAGGATGCACCAATTCTGATCTTAGACGAAGCCACCTCATCGGTTGATGTCGAAACCGAGGCCAAGATTCAACAGGCATTTACACGCTTGGTACGCAACCGCACAACGCTGGTGATTGCACATCGGCTCTCCACGATTCGACACGCAGACAAGATTGTGGTGATGAAAGACGGTCGCATTGTAGAGTCAGGTACACATGATGAATTGGTGATTCGTGGTGGTCGATATGCGCAGATGGTGCGCGCACAGGATGTGGCGAATGACTGGGAGTTGGCGAGTATGGTGGCAAGGGTTTAGAGCAAAACTCTGGTCTAAGTGTGACGATTGGTGAGGTAGACCGATGACGAAACAAATTATCTATGGTGAATCCAATTACGAAACGATTGTCGAGGAAAACGGTTACTTTGTTGACAAAACACCCTACATCGCAAAATTAGAGCGATTTAAAAACCCTGTCTTTCTGCGTCCCCGACGCTTTGGCAAATCGTATTTTTGCTCACTTCTATATTACTATTATGACTTGAATCAGGCCGATAAGTTTGAACGACTCTTTGGCGATACGTGGATCGGTCAACACCCAACGAAAACGCATAACAATTATATTACTATTTTCTTAAATTTTTCAGAGATAGAGGTTGGCCGGACTATTGATGAAATTGAAGATAATTTTAAAGCACATTGTAATGGCTTTTTAGATGGCTTACGTACAGAGTATGCTTCCCTATTTGGAGACATGCCTAAGCTAGACCAGGATGCTCCTGTCGCAAACAATTTGGGTGAGATATATCGATACGTTCAGTTCTACAAATTACCAAAACTCTATGTTATCATTGATGAGTATGACAATTTTGCAAACCAGCTTATTATGAGCAATCGGCGTGTACTTTATGATGAATTAACTGATGATCGGGGCTTTCTCAAAACCTTTTTCAAAACATTAAAAGCTGGCCGTGAACGCCGCACAATTGCCGATATTTTTATTACAGGTGTTCTGCCTATCACCATTGATGAGCTGGCACCTGCCTACAACATTGGTACGTTTCTGACCTTGAATCCTGGTTTTGAGGCCATGACCGGCTTTACGCAGGATGAGGTTGACAAACTGCTTGACGATGTCTATATGGATCATAATCTTGACCCAGCGACGCGCAGCGAAGTCAATACCATTATCAAAGAAAATTATGATGGCTATCATTTTGTCAAACCCGATGGCGAAGGGCTGTATAACTCCACTATATTGATGTATTTTTTGCAATACTTAACAATCGAGAAGGAAATTCCAGAAGAATTGACCGATCTGAATCTCAAGACCGAATACCCTTGGGTGCGCCGTATTACCAGTGGACAACCAGGGGATACGGAGGAATTCGTGATTCAATTGACCCAAGAAAATCGCATTGCCTATAACCGCACCCTATTGGTGTCCAAGTTTGACATGCATCAGTTTTTCGAGAGAGATTTCTACCCGATTTCCTTTTTCTATCTGGGGTTGCTCACCAAGCGAGATCAATTTTATCTCTGTTTGCCCAATCTCAACACACAACAAATATTCATTCAGTATTTTAACCAAATTCACAATGTGGATGTCTCTACCCGTTATGCTGAGATGATGCAGTCGTTTGTCAATCACCCGAATATGGAGCATCTATTTGCCGACTATTGGGCACTCTACATTCAACAATTCCCCGAAGCTGTTTTCCAACAGGTGAACGAGAACTTCTATCGCTCAACTTTCTTTCAACTTTGTAGTATGCATCTCTCGCCTTGGTTCACATGGAATGTTGAACGGTCCTACCCACAAGGTAAAAGCGACCTCGAATTTGTGGGCAAGTATCACGAGAAGTTTGCTGGGATGCGTTGGGTGATTGAATTTAAATATTTTTCAAACAGTAAAATGGCAGATGAAGACATTAAAATTGATACATTTACACTGCGCAGGGCAGACAAAAAACAACTACTTGGATATGTAGAAGGCTTAATTGAAGAGTATCCAGAGGCAAAGATTGAGAGTTTTGTCATTTATTGTTTTGGCAACAAAGGCTATCGTGTATTTCCTCTATAAATCCAAACGATTCTATGTTTCTCTGGCGGATGATTCCAATAGATCAAATCATAGTGGCGAAATCCTGCCTGCTTATAAACACGGTTGGCAGGGATATTGTGGGGCAACGCCTCTAGGACAATGTCTGTGACATCCCCTTGCTGCAACGCCTCGGCTACCGTTTTCTGCACCAGATGCAATCCAACTTTCTGCCCCCGATACGCATCCTGCACATATAACTGAATCAAGGTTCCTGTCTGCTTAAGCTCAAAGTCATTATCTTTCGTGTAGCCGCAAATGCCAATGAGATTATCTTTATCAAACGCACCCATGACAAATTTGCCCAAGGTCTGCGCTTCAATAAACCCCTCAAAGGCCAACTTGGGTTGCTGCACCTGCGACGCATAGGTTGAGCTAAAACTGTCTGGATGCCGTTGAAGGCTTTCAAGGCGAATGGCGCGATAGTGTTGCGCATGTTTTGGCTCTAAGCGATGATAGGTGATGGTCATAGTTAGACAATCCTCTCCACAGATAAGGTTGATGCACCACGTTTGGTCAAGAAAATGACACTGCCACAAGTATCACACGTTGTCTGCTGGTTACCACCAAAGCGTATCGTGGCTTCACAATGAGGACATGCTCGATGTGTCACCAGCACGTCGCTCCCCACTGTATAAAAGACTCCCTCCTGCCAGTTGGCTGCACCACTAAACAGTTGCTTTTGGATAAGATCATGAATCATCTCCTCGATTTCTGTTCGTGGTTGGTGCAGTGTCACAATTAAGTCACTCATGCGCACACAACCCTGCTCGCTATCCTGCGCAAGGAGAATATTGAGTAACTTGTTTTGCTGCTGGATATAGTCCAGTTCTTTTTGTTCGGCCCTGCTTTGGCGATAGACATACGCACCGATCCCAAAGATAGGCGATAGAATGAGGAAGACGAGGGCGACACCAATGCCCAGGCTGCTGCTGGTGATGGTGCTGTTGCTAAAGGCGGTGAAGAGCCAGCTTAAAAAGCTGATTAACAGCACAGTGCTGCTGAACATAAATAGTAGACCGACGCTGCGACTACGAGTCATGTGGGTATGGCTCCTGTTCTGTAATTCCCTGGCTGGCGATTTGTGCAAGTCGTTTGAGGATGCTCAGTACCGTATAGAGTTCATTGCCAGGGTTAATCAATTCAAAAACACGCGATGTACTGTACTTGTTGTTGAGTAATTTAACAAAGATAAAACTGCCGCCCGTTGTAATCATGCCATAAACTGGTTTATCTTTTTCGGTATTCGCCAACATGTACGAAAGAATCTGTGCCAATCCTGTCAAAATTGAAAATGACGCCTGTTTTGACTCGATAACAATCATCCAGAGACGGTCTTGGAGAACCAATACATCAATTTTGCCGTCAATGGCGATGCTGTCATCGACTGCCGTAATTGAAATGGATTCCTCAGTTTTGATGTAGTAGGGCGGAAGCAGCAAACCCGCTAATTGAACTAATGGCGATAGAACTGCTATCTTGACAGTATCCTCAAGCACAGGTGGGTAATCCATTAAGTTAAAAAAACCTGCCTGTACCTGATTCAAAAATTGCTTTTCTGCCTCTGTCACTTCAGGTAAATCAGACGACCACTCTGGAAAAAACGCTGGTTCACGCACCAACTGGAGCGCAAACTTGTTTTTCAAATCGTTTAGCGTGACATTCCGTGCTGAAATTTTTTTAGCCATTTGTGTTCTCCTTTAATCGGTGTTTCGGGCAGATTATGATAGTCCTTGGAAAGAAAGCCTTGAGGACTTTGAAAAGTTTATTCTATTTTACGTCCCTGAACTGTATGATTTTATTGATTGGACCAAACCGCCTAAGTTTTTGGACAAAGAACTTCAGCGGCGAACCTCAAAACAATGGACACACGCGATACCCATGTGGTAATGCCAAGCACAGTACACAAACCGACCGCCAGCAGGTGTCCATCATTGACATGTCACAATGTATGTGTCAATGATGGACACCTGCTGGCGGTCTAATTTTCTATGTTGGAGATTGGCCTGATCCGCTCTTCTGGTACTTTATTCCTCGCCTACGATACTTCACCTATGATTGTGAAGTAGAACGGGCCATCGGAATATCCTTCGAGTTCCTGATAAGTGCTCATCTGAATACCCTGTTGCGTGAAACTCCCTACGGTGGAGTGTCTTATATACGTCACTATTTTGCATTCCCTCTGATCTATACCTTGCAGGCTAGCTGCTATGTAATGATACTGAAAAATTGGTGCCTCTTCGCTATCATGAAGTGTTGGTGGGTCGCCAAAGTCGTCCCAAGGAGCGTGGATGCTAAATGAGAATGGGCCATCGTATAAATGAGTTCGTGATGATACTGTCACTGCGGGTACGGTATCAAACTTTTCGTCAAATAGGATCTGAAACTCCCCCTCACCTACCTTGCGTAGCTCGAACCCACCCGAATCTGCATAGAGGGCTGTCGGATTGTAGGTTTGATCCTCCCCCTCTCCTTCAACCATTCCGACATATCCATATAGAATTTTTTGAGCCATGATTCATCTCCTTGATGAGTTAATGTAGGCATGGGTGTTGTCTAGCGTGTGTCGCATTACAGGATACAAATCTGTGGTGTTTATGAACAAGTCTATCCATCCCCATTCCTACGGTTATGATTAATTATTGATTATATAGTGAAAAGTATTGCATCTACGCCAAAGCGACATAGATGCAATCAGGTAATAGTGTTAAGAACTGTCGTCGCCTGTCAACAAAAGTATGATTGGCGGGCCAGTATCGCGGGTTGGCAACCTGCACCGAAGAGACTAGATTGGCAATCTGTGATACTGGCACTCAAATGGGGCTATTTGAGTTCTAGCGGGGTGCGAAACTCGACCTTCGGGAGGTGTCCAGAGAGAATTGAATAGGACTCAAGCATTTATGGACACCTCCCGAAGGTCTTATCAAACCTCAAATATCCATGGCTAGGCAAACGTTGTGCCCACGCCCACGGATGCAGAGATAACAGACATGATGTTTTCTTTTCGATTGAGCCAATCAAAAGCGACTTGCTGATACCGAGTTTTAAAGTATCGCGAATGGACAATTTTCTTTTGGTGAAATTCGTCAAAGTCTGTGATCAGGTCTTGCATCTTGCCCCGCTTCATACGTCCTGGTGTCATCATTTTGGCACCGCCATAGCCAGCAACGCTGCCACCAAATGCACCCATCACACCACCAATGACAGCCCCTTTCCAGGCGGCCTCCCCCAACGATCCGTCTGCAATCCCATAGCCCTTGTCTACCCCATACATGGCCATGGAACTCAGGACGCCTAGTGTCGTCTCCCCTGCTGCGCCCACG
>JBCCFC010000722.1:0-7021 GCA_039029935.1 Chloroflexota bacterium | reverse complement strand
TACAGGTCAACAGCATCAAAATGTCTTTGTTAGACTCAATGCTGCACGTAATATTGTTACTTTTCGCTACAAAGTTCAGTATGGTATCAAGTCTTAATGGATATCACGGAGACACTAGCACTGGTAATTTCAGCCATACTAGATTGCTACAACCTTTGCAAAAAACAAGCACACACATGACTCATATTGGTGTTAAACAAATCAAGAAACAGCGATGCTAGAGTTTCGTCAGGTTGCTGAGAGGTTCATTTGAATCCTGACCCAAAAAGAAGGGTAGCAATCGAAAGATTACACTGAGTCAGAAAAAGTTAAGCCAATTTGAAACTATAGAAGACATGAATGTATCTTCTACAGGATAAGATGATGTGGAAGTCGGTGTCCATTGACACCGACTTTGTGTATTTATGGTCAAGTCAGTGTAAAATTACACTGAACAAACAACTTCGCACCTTCTACACGCTTCACACCGACCTCCCGAAGGCCCGAATAAGCACCGCATAAAATGTATCATAACAGGGATATAGACCCAGAAGGTTCCCTCACGGACTAGTATCGGGGCGAACCCGCATGTCCCCTTCTCTGCACCACTACTTTTGACACGTTACCCTATTCTCTGCTATACTCTGGATAAGCAAACATTTGTTTGTAAACTTACAGAGGTATTTCATGACAAAACAAGAACCAGACAAAGAGAAAGACGAACAACAAGAACCAAAAGCCAAACCATCCAAAGAAGTAGATCGTGTACAGAATCCACATGACGCATTCTTTAGGCGATTGTTTTCTGAAAAGGAGTATGCACGACAATTCGTTGATGGTTTCGTCCCAAAAGAACTTCTTGCCCTCATGATTGTCGAGAAAATCGCCTATCAGCCCGGCGTCACCACCAGTGATAGTTTGGAGAATTTCTTCACCGACTTAATCTTTCTGATTCCGTTACACCCCAAAGAACATGATGAAGACACAGCACCTGAGTCAGCAGCCGTCTATCTGTTGTTTGACCATAAAAGCTACGCGGATTGGTCGGTAGCCGAGCAACTACTACGCTATATGAACGAGCGTTGGGAACTGGACCGCCGCAATAAGATGCAGCCCCGTGTGGTGATCCCTATCGTGTTCTATCATGGCAAAGATGGATGGAATGTACCTCAGCAATTTGAAAAACTCTTCAAAAATGTAGACCCGCTTTTGCACAAATTTATCCCCAAATTTGAGTATCTCCTGATCAGCACAAAAAGCTATTCAGACAGTGATATTGAGGAACGCGTCCCATCTGAGGCTTTACAATCGGGGTTATTGCTACTAAAATATATCTTCAACGATGCGTTGGCAGAGAAATTGGATACCATTATGGAGCTACTTGCCAATGCTTCACTGACAAGAAATGAAAAATGGGCACTGTTAGAAGCAGAATTGCGTTATTTGACAGGGGTGAAAAATCGCCTCTCCGATGAGGTGATTGAGCAATCCGTGAGAAAGGCATTTGCAGAGGAGGTAGAGATGGTAGAAACCATTTTTGAACGTAAGATGGAGCTAGGTCGTCAAGAAGGATTTCGAGAAGCAGAAGAAAAATATCAGCGAATGCTTCAACAAGAACGTGAAGAGCGTGAGCGGGAGCGTGAAGAGCGTGAGCGGGAGCGTGAAGAGCGTGAGCGGGAGCGTGAAGCATTTTTGCAACGAGGGTTTGCTAAACAGCGGAAGATGATTCTTGGAGCATTAAACCATTCATTCAAACTGAGTGATGAAGATCATACGGAGATTACCAAACATCTTAAGCGCATTGAAGACGAAGACGCATTGGATCGACTAATCAATGCGGCGTTGGATGCGTCCCGTGAGGATTTAGCCTTCTTTATGATGCGCTTGATTGCTGAGAACAATGCCTACGTTGAGGAATAGGTCACTGTCGCCAGAGTAGAGATTACGTTTTTGAATAGCATCGAAGACTAACGCGCTATCACTGGCAAATAGAGCAGATGCTCTCGTCTGAGAATCGAAATCGCCTCAGTCAGTAGAATTGGTTCGGTGTTGAATGCGGGGCCATCTAATACAACATTGGGGATAGGTGGATTTTGTGTATTAATCGAAACAAGCGGCTGAATAGCTAAATCAATCATAACTGTTCCTGTTGGCTTGAAGCGTTCACCGAAATCCAGCCGCCAACGATTTGTTTCATTTGGCGTGAATTCAAAATCATCATATCGCCACACGTCATCACTATAGTGCTCATTAATTTCATAACGCTGATCGTCAAAATAGAGCGTCCCTATCGTGCCCACATCATAATACCGGTGGACACGAATTTCATAGAGAAAAATGTTGCTATCTAGGGTCGGTGAATCTACCAGATAAATCTCGCCACTGGTAGAGCCGGGTTCTATAGCAGGACATAAGGGTATGGTTTGATAGGGGTAAACATATTTTTCACCAGTTCCGCGAATTGGACGTGGTTCAATCGTGTGGGCATGGACTGTCACAATTGGCTCTGGATATTCGATTGTTCCTGTTGATGAAATGCAAGTTTGAGCTGCTCGCATCGTTGGAGCCAGCCCTGTATAGTACCGAGTAGCTACAAATGTCCTCGTAATCTGTTCACTTGGTTCTAAATCACCTATCTCTTGACTACAGTCCGTATACTCATTTTTGCAGGTCCAGCCATGAAGGTCGTTATACAATAAACCAAAATAATGGAAATCAACAATGGTTGTTGTGTAAGCCAACGATAATGAAATATCAGAGATAGTTTGCTCGCTGGGGTTGTCTAAAACGATTTCATAGACAGGATAGGATTCTCCCTCTCGTTTTTGTCTAGGGGCGAAATACCCTTGCAAGACGGATGGCAGTTGGGGTGTAATAACATGCGTCTGGGTTAACACAACCTTGCTGTTAACAACCCATGCGAACTCAGTGGATTCTATTTCTCCAGCATTCAGTGATGTCTCTATATCGTCTTGAATGGGTCGGTTGACCTGAATCAGATGATAGGGGGATGGCACTGGTGTGGGTAGGTGAACAGGTGGTTCTGTCTCTGGTGGCAGAGGCCATTTGACATGGGTATCCACCACAAGATGTGATCCCGCTTGACGAATGCCATAGACCTCTATTTCATGGGTATACCAAGATGCGGGCTGTTGCCCTTGAAAGGCTGCAATCACATAGAAACGGTCATAATCGACTTGCCGCAATAAATCTATGGCTTCTGATGATATAAACGCTGCCAGTGCATCCACCTCATGGGGTTGCGTGATGACCCGAAATCCGGCTTCGGGGTTTGTCCAGCCAGAGGGTCCTATCTGCCTCTCCACGGTCTCAAAATAATGAGGCTCAAAGATGGTGGGCGTGGGATTGGGTGGTGCCAGATAGTGCGTCTGGGTCAAGACATGTTGTGTACCGTTAAAAAAGACATCGACTTCCGTCTTACCTGACCAGTCATAATCCTCTCGTGCGATTTGGACGATTTGATGGGGTTCAGCCGCACCCCCTGTTGCCTCGCCGACAAACGGAGAGCGCGCATAGGCATAAAAAGAAAGTTGATGCCCATTCCGTCGTACTTGTTCGAGTGCAATATCATATCCAGTAGAGCCTTGATCCCCTTGAAAAAGTGCCGCGATAAAATATTGATGATAGTCGATATCTCGGAACGCATCAAAGTTACGACCAAGCATGGATTCCAATAGGCGGATGTCTTGATGGCTATGTGCAAGCACAAGGCTTGGGGTATCATCCCATAAAAAGTTGTACGCGCCAAGGGCTTTACGGAGAGATTCAAAGGTCAACTGTTGGGTTGCATCGTCTGGTATCAGACGGCCATTGGGGATGTAATGTGTCTCCGTGATTGTGGTTTTGTCATTCAATGTAAGCGTAAATGTACCTTCTTTGTCCCGCTCATCCCCTTTGGGCATTTTGATGACGATATAGGTTGATGAGGACCAATCAGGGAAACCAGCCAATGGCACCAAGTGACTCGATGCTGTTATGTCAAACCTAAGACTCTGTTGCTCGATTTGTTCAATCTCAATATCCGGTGCGTCAAATTCTTCACCACAAGCGGAGTAGGTGCTACAACCAGCCCCATGAAAAATGGCGACAGCAAAATCCTGATCATAATCAACAGCCTGTACTTGTTGGTAGTGTTGTGGGTGTAGCAGATGTCGAATTGTCATCAGGTCATCTGTTGAAGCAACGATTACCAAGCCAGGGTCTTTTGACCACCAGCCGGAGCCTTGGTTGGGGTTTTCGGCGATAATATCAACGGGGACGGATTGGACGGGAGGAATTGTTTCTGACTGAGCGGGGGATACGCTTGTGGTTCCCGAGAAAGAAAGGCTGGCAAAAAGACTCAATGTATAAATGATCAGATGGATAATCCGCATAAGACAGTCTCCTTTTACGCTATACAGAGACGAGCATCAGAAGCCCTAACGCGCAATCAGAGGAAGATACATCGGGTACGTGATTTCTATCGGCGCAGGTGGCTCACGTTCCGCAATAAAATGTGTTTGTGTCATCACGGCTTTACTATACACAGGGCATAGAATAGTTTGCTTGCAAGCATAGCTGCACATCTCATCAACGCGCAATAATGGGCAGATAGATGGGTGAATCCGTTAGGGGGACAATCTCCCCAGCGTTGGCAATCACATGTGTCCTTGTCATCGCCACTTTGCTATTAATCGCCAACACAAATTCAACCTCATCCACTTGACTCATCTCCTCATCGTCCGTTGGGTCCATTTCACGTGTGCTGGGCCGATTGACCGCAATCAGATGATAGGGCGAGGTTATCATATCTTGCGGTATCGAATTCGAATCGGCAAATTTATAAGGCCAGTCAGCAGCCGTGTGAATGACCATCTGCGTTCCCTCATGGCTGAGTCGGTAGACTTCAATGCCATAGTCTGTGGTGGGCTTCATCCCCTGAAACACGGCAACGACATACGATTGATTGTAGTCAACATCATGCAATGCAGTCAGTGCCTGTGGTGATACCCAATTTGCCAGTACGTCAATCTCATTAGCGTTGGTGATGATGACCAAATGAGGGTCCTGCTCTGTCCAACCAGCGCGCTGACTTTCGCGCTCAATGGTCATAAACACATAGGGGTCCGTGATGGTCTGTGTTTGGGTCAGTACATGTTGTCCATCTAGAGAGAGGATGAACTCGATTTCGCGCCCATTCTCATAGAGGCGGTCCACTTGCACCAAATGGTAGGATGATGTTTCGATTGCGCCGCGCTGATGGGCATGGGCAGATGGTTTGGTTGTTACGCTTTCAATCATGACTCGATTTTCTAGGCGGTTAATCGCTTGGACTTCGATGCCACTACCGTTGGATGATTTTTGTCCTTGGAAGACAAGGATGGCATAGTGTTGACTGTAATCAAGGGCATTGAGGGACTCCAACGCCGTTGTTGGAATCAACTCTTGCACAGAGTCGATATCATTGGGGTCAGCAATGATTGTCATATGTGGGGATAGGGCTTCCCATCCTGATTCAACCCCGCTGTCGAGCGAAATGAGCTGGCTTGATGGTGCGATATGGTGGGTTTGGGTTAATGCTTTTGTGCCATTGAAAAAAACATCGACAATTGTTTGGGGATGCCTTACAGTATCAGCCCTACGTATTTTGACAATATGATACGGATAGCTTTCTGCGGGTGCAGACCCTTCACCATAAAAAGGAGATTCCGCGTAACCGTCAATCCATAGATGATTTGCATCTTGTCGAGCTTCTTCGATGCTGATGTGGTATCCTGTTGAACCTCGACCACCATGAAATAATGCGGTAACAAAATATTTACCGTAATCAATAGCGTTTAAATTGCGATTATGGCTAAGATAGTCTAACAAAAAAGCATCTCTGGATGTATTTATAGCGACGAATCCGGGTGTACGCGGAGGCCAAAAGCCAACATGTGAAAAACTAATTTTATAGATATTTTCAATCTCTAAACGAGGATGGGGAACATTGTGTGTCTGTGTCAAAATTTGGTTTCCATTGTGCAAGATAATTACGTGTTGTTCCTGCGCCCACCAAGGCTGTTTATCGACACGTACAATGTGATAGGGAGATGTCAGCGTGTTCTCTGTCTGTGCATCCGCTGTGGGTTCTATGATGGTTGCCTCGACATAGATTTCGCCTTTTCGATGGCGAATTCGTTCAGCTTCAATGCCATATCCTGTTGTCTCTTTAAGTCCTTGCATCAAGACGATTACAAACTGTTTGTCATAATCAATTGATTGGATTTCGTTCCATGCATCCTCGGAAATGGCCGCTTGGATAGAAACAAGGTCATCAGGGGCGGAGCCAACCCTAAGCCCTAATTCTTCTGAAGTCCAGATGGGTGGAGTAGGTTTTATGCTATCTGATGGGGCGACGGCAATTGTTTCAAATGATAGCCTGTCACTGGGGATATAGTGTGTCTTTGTTATAACCGTTGTTTCATGATGAGTAAGCGAGAACGTCCCTTCTCTATCCCATGACTCATCTTTTGGCATTTTGACAACGATGTAGGTAGATGCCCCCCAAAAGACTCTATTTAGCGGCACACGGTTAACGTGACTCGTTATCTGCACAAGTGCATCATGCCGATCAATTTGGTCAATCTCTATGTCCTGTGCATCATAGTTATCATCACAATCAGGGATTAAGCCACATCCAGAGCCATGAAAGATGGCAACGATGAAGAACTGGTCATAGTCAACTGCTTGGATTTTTTGATAATCGCCAACTTGCAATAAATGTCGCACGGTTGGCAGTTCATCTGGGGTCGCAACCACAACGAACCCTGGCTCTTCTAGCTGCCAACCAGAGCCGCCATTTGGGTTTTCGGCGATAATGTCAATGGGGATGGTATCCGCATGAACGGGTGGTGAGATTGTGATGAAGAAAATAAAAAAACTCAATATGCATATAAACAGTTGAGTATACATAATTCTGGTATCCTATTCTACAGCGATTTCTAGTTTGGTCCATTGGGTTGTGGGATGCCGCAATTTTTTAAAAAAATTGCGGCATCCC
>JBCCFC010000721.1:0-7029 GCA_039029935.1 Chloroflexota bacterium | reverse complement strand
GCTCATGATAAAGCCGATTAAATATTCTATGTAAAATTGCAGTCTTGCCAGTACGTCGCAAACCGACCAACGCTTGGCTACGAAAAGATTTAGGCACTTCGGACGCCCATGCCCATAGCCATTCTAATTCAAAAGTACGGTTGACAAACCACTCTGCCCCGTTTCATCTAGTAGACCGCCCCAACTTTTCCAATTGCTCATGTTTGTTGCCTTCTGCTCATCCGTGAAGATTGCTTGGGATTTGTGCATAAATAGAGATAATGTGCGTTTAGTATGTCAGAACTTTAACCCCAGAAAGCCAAATTGATTTGCCAACTCATTAAACTGTCTGACCTCACTATAATAGATGCCTTCTGATTGCAATAATTTGATGGCATCCTTGGTAAATCCACGCTTGCTAAAATACCATCGGATTACCGCGTCATACTGTTTTTCACCCTGTGTCTCGGCAGCATTTTGGATAAATTTCTTGACTTCATCTACGCTCATTTTTTCATTTCGGTAGCGTACAGAGACGAACCAAGCCCCTGTCTTTGGTTTTTCTCCCTGCTCGTTGAGGATGGCATACTCACCAATCACGTCAATTTCATTGTATTCACCCTTTTTGATAACACCTTCCCGTCGGTCAATCTGTTTCATTTTGGACAACACGACTGCCTCATCAACGCCAAAATAATCATTTCCATCAACCTGACGCCCATCGAACCTATCCATAACACCACCTACAATCACTTCGGCAAGGTGTCCTACACGAAGATTCGCCTTCCCTTGAACACGATTAATCTCTTTGCGCAAATTATCTAATGCCGCTTCGGGCGACAGCTTTTCAACCTCACGTTTATGGTGGTATTCGATATAACGTTGAAGCATGGGGTCATCAGGACCAGTGTAATTAAACGAAGGCGTCAGCCTGATCACATCTCCTTTTTGAAGTTGGTCCAGAGATTGGCGTACATCCGTTTCTTCGATATTTAACTCGTCAGCAATCGTATCAGCAAAGATATCACGTTCGGGGTTCTTGATCATCCAGTATAATATGTTACGCGTAAAGCGATTTAATTGGCTAACATATTTACCAAACTCCTCATGATAATGCTCGCGAAGCTCGCTCGTACTACTGGTCAATGTTTCGACGAAAAATGTCTCCAACCAATTCTCATCCACAATATTTGGGGCTGCAAAACGCGGATCGCTTAGGATACACTCAATACTGTATGGATAGCCCTTGGTGGCCTCCCAAATCTCCAAGGCCAGCGATTCAGTCAACTGAACATTGTAGACGTCAGAGAGACGAGTCATCATATCTGTTGCATAGTTTTCTTCTAATGGATCAAGATGTGTAGACTGGAAACGCCCCGATAATGCGCCCACCAAAGCCTCATTCACCATCATTGAGATAGAGGAACCAGATACAATCATTGGCGCAGCCCGTGTTTCAGCTGCCTTCTGAAAAAAATTGGTGACATCATAATATTCATTCATCAGGGGATCTACAACATCTGTCAATACCTGAAATTCGTCAATCATGACCACTGTCGGTATCTTATGTTGTCTTGCCTGCGCCTTGGGAATACTCACCAACCAGTTAATCAATTCAGATGCAAAGCGCGATTTGGTGACTACACCGTCACCAAATCGTTCGATGAGTTCTAATGCAATACTATCTGAAGTATTCTGTGCAAAGAGGGTAAGTACATCAAGACCGACCGTACCCTCTAAAAAATCTGGACGTCGATGCCGAAAGGCAAGATAGCTTCGTAGGTATCCTGTGAAAAATTCTCTAGCAAATTGATTCACAGTCACTTCTCGTTTGGGTCGAACATACCCCGCAAACGAAATATAAACAGGCATCACAGATGTCTGTTCATGATACAATCGATTAAATAATTTATGTAAGATAGCTGTCTTGCCTGTGCGTCGTAACCCAACCAATGCTTGGCTACGAAATGATTTAGGGATTTGGGATGACCACGTCCAAAGCCATTCTAGTTCGGTCGAGCGATTAACAAACCACTCTTCACCCATTTCTTCGAGGGGGCCACCCCAGTTTTTCCAATTGCTCATGTTTGTTGCCTCCTGCTCATCTGTGAAGGTGTGTTTCGGATTCGTGCATGAATAGAAATAATGTGCGTTTAGTATAGATGAAGTTGGGCGGGTGGGCAAATGGTGGTTTGGTGGTTGCTATTTGAGTGGTATTTGAAGCGAATTCCGTATCTGCATTTCTCCGTATCCGCGTTAAGAAAGAAACGCGGATACGGAAGAACACGCATATTATTTGATTTTATATTGAGATGATTGGCAAAAATTCTTGGTCTACAATCAAGAAATCAGTAAAATACGCACCCTTATTATCATGCACAGCCACATTCCCATGCGCATCCACCGCCTGTACAAAGAATTCCATGAAGCTCTTTTTGGGCAGTGAACCTGTCCAGATATCACCGTCTCTCGCATCTTGGCTCAACTGGAGCGTCTCCCAAGCACCTTCATCTGTCGTGTAGACCACCACGACACGGCGTACACCATCAAAGTCAGTCGTCCCCACGTCAATGTTCACCATATTTGCATCACCAGTGGTTTCATACTGCACAGACCAGATGTTGGGCAGGAAGGTGTCACAATTGTCGCTTTCAGTGGCTTCGTAGTAGGCCATGTACTCCATCTTGGTGAAGACGCGCTCTGTGCCTTTCTCTGCGTCCTGTGATTTGTACTGGCTCGGAATGAGGACAAGGTTTTGTTGGAGGCCAGCGGTGGGGTCGTTGATGGTGTTGATGACATCCCAGAGGGGGTCCATTTGGGGACGTTTTGGATAGAAATAATGTACGTATAGCATATCAGAACTTCAACCCCAAAAAGCCAAATAGACTTGCTAAGTCATTAAACTGTTTGACATCGTTATAATAGATGCCTTCTTTTTGCAATAATTTAATGGCATCATTGGTGAATCCTCGCTTGCTAAAATACCATCGTGTCACCACTGCATATTGTTTTTCACCCTGTGTTTCGGCAGCATTTTTGATGAACTTCTTGACTTCACCCGCGCCCATCTTTTGATTCCGATAGCGTACAGAAACAAACCAAGCCCCTGTCTGTGGTTCTCCGCCCTGATTGTTAGAAGTGGGGTCGCTAGGGATGGCATATTCACCAATCACATCGATTTCATTTTGCTCCCCTTTTTTGATGACGCCTTCTCGTCGGTCAATTTGCGTCATTTTGGGCAGCAAAATCATCTCATCAACCCCAAAGTAATCATTGCCATCAACCTGATGCCCATCAAAACGGTCCATGACACCAGCCACAATGATTTCTGCCAAATGACCCACCTGCTGACTGGCTATCCCACGGATACGGTTGATCTCTTTGCGTAAATCATTGAGTGCAACATCAGGTGCAAGCTCTTCTACCTCATCTCGATGTTGGTGCTGAATATATTGGCGCAGAAGTGGGTCCGCTGGGTCTTCAAAGCTAAACCAGCCAGACGACCGAATAATATCACCTTCGTATAATTGGTCCAGTGATTCACGAACTGCATCTTCATCCATGAATAAGTCGGCAACAATATTTTTGGGGCGAATTCTTTTCTCTGGGTTCTTAATAATCCACAACAATACTTTACGGGTTGCCTCGTTCAATCGACTGATATATTTGCCAAATTCTTCATGATAATGCTCTCTCAATTCACTTGTTCGACTCGTCAACACATCGACAAAAAAATCATCTAATGATGCATCCTCCGATTGCCCCTTTCTTGGAAAATTTGGGTTGCGTAACAGGCATTCAATGGAATATGGATAGCCTCTCGTTGCTTCCCAAATTTCCAGAGCCTGTCTTTCAGTGACATCAATATTATATACCTCTGCCAGACGGAATATCATATCGGTCGCATAGTCTTGGGTTAGTGGTTCCAGATGTGTAGACTGAAAACGCCCTGAAAGTGCCCCCGTTAAAGCCTCATCAACCATCATAGAGATAGAGGAGCCAGAGACAATCAAGGGGGCAGATTGTGTCTCAGATGCCTTTTGGAAAAAGTTGGTGAGATCATAGTATAAATTATTGCTGGGGTCTAATACATTGGTTAGTGCCTGAAATTCGTCAATGATAACAACCGTCGGCTTTTCATATATTTTGGCGACAGCACTGGGCATCACAATTGCAACTTGTGCCATACTTGTGCCAGATGTCCATTTTCCGTTTAGATTGGTATAAAATCTGTCAATCTGTTCAAGTGCAATTTTATCGGATACCTTTTCCGCATACTTTTGAAGTGCATCTAATCGTTCTGTATTCTGATGAAACTGCGGTTGACGATACTCAAATGCTAAATAACTGCGCAAGTACCCTTCAAAAAATTCTGTGGCAAATTTGTATGCATCAATTTTCCGCTCTGTCTGCCGAACATAATCGCCAAACGAGATGTAAACAGGGAGTACTTTATCCTGCTCATGATAAAGTCGATTGAATATTTTATGTAAAATCGCTGTTTTGCCAGTACGCCGTAACCCAACTAAGGCTTGGCTGCGAAATGAATCTGGAATGTTGGATGCCCAATCCCACATCCATTCTAACTCAAAAGAACGATTAACAAACCACTTTGCTCCAGACTCATCAAGGGGGCCACCCCAACTTTTCCAATTGCTCATGTTTGTGTTCTCCGATTAAAACCGTAGTCCAAAAAAACCGAATATATTTGCCAATTTGTCAAATTTGCCTAAATCACTATAGTAAATGCCTTCTTTCCTCAACAATGTCATGGCATCATTGGTGAACCCCAGTTTGCTAAAATACCATCGTGTCACTTCTGCATATTGTTTTTCGCTCTGAGTCTCAGCCGCATGTTTGATAAATTTTTTGATTTCACCGACACCCATTTTTTCATTGCGGTAGCGCACAGAGACAAACCATGCCCCCGTCTTTGGTTCTCCACCTTGCGGGTTGGGGATGGTGTACTCACCGATAATATCAATCTCATTTTGCTCCCCTTTTTTGATAACGCCTTCGCGTCGGTCAATCTGCGTCATTTTAGGCAACACAACTGCCTCATCAACGCCAAAGTAGAGTTTGCCATCGACCTCACGTCGATCAAATTGGTTCATGACACCGCCCACGATAATCTCAGCCAAATGCCCTACACGACGATTGGCTTCGCCACGAATGCTGTTTATCTCTTTGCGTAAATCATCCAATGCCATATCGGGCGCAAGATTCTCCACTTCATCACGATGTTGATGGTAAATATATTGTCGTAACAACGGGTTAGCAGGGTCTTCATAGGTAAACCAGCCCGTTGACTTGATGACATCCCCCTTATATAGCTGGTCCAGCGATTCACGGACAGCATCCTCATCCATCGCCAAGTCAGAAACGATGTTTACGGGGCGAACACGCTTCTTTGGATTTTTAATAATCCACAACAGCACCTTTCGCGTTGCATCATTCAACTGGCTAATATATTTGCCAAACTCTTCATGGTAATGCTCTCTGAGTTCACTGGTCTTGCTGGTTAACACATGCACAAAAAAGTCTGCTAACGATGCCTCATCAGGTTGGTTCTCGCTTGGAAAATCAGGGTCGCGTAGCAGACATTCAATCGAATAAGGATAGCCGCGTGTTGCTTCCCAAATTTCAAGGGCTTGTCTTTCGGTCACATTAATATTATAGACCTCTGCCAAGTGGAATATCATATCCGTCGCATAATCTTGTGTTAATGGCTCCAAATGCGTGGACTTAAAACGCCCTGACAATGCACCCACCAACGCCTCATCAACCATCATTGAGATGGATGAGCCAGAGACAATCAGCGGTGCTTTGCGCGCTTCCGATGCCCGCTGAAAAAAGTTGGTAATATCATAATACCGACCTGTGTCAGGGTCTACAACATTGGTCAATGCTTGAAATTCATCAATCATAATCACAGTTGACTTATTGTATTCTCTGGCTATCGCATTCGGCATGGCAATGACCAATTTTGCCATGCCTCGACCATCAGTCCGTTTACTGTCAAGATTTCGATTGAAATCATCGAACCACTCAAGTGCAAGCTTGTCAGAGACTTCTTGAGCAAACAGATGAAGATTTGTGAACCCTATTATTTTGCGATGGAACTCTGGTTGACGGTATTTAAAGGATAAATAACTGCGCCAGTAGCCTTCAAAAAATTCAGTAGCAAAGGAATACGCGTCAATTTTTTTCTCAGTCTGTCGAACGTAATCACCAAAGGTCACATAAACAGGGAGTACCTTTTCCTGCTCATGATAAAGTCGATTGAATATTTTATGTAGAATTGCGGTTTTGCCTGTACATCTCAAACCAACCAGTGCTTGGCTCCGAAAGGATTTGGGTACTTCGGACGCCCACGTCCATAACCAGTCTAACTCAAAAGAACGGTTGACAAACCACTCTGCTCCTGTTTCATCGAGTGGACCGCCCCAACGTTTCCAATTGCTCATGTTTGTTTCCTCCAACGCATCGAACCAAGGTGTAATCGAGATTTTTTATCCTGTGAATGAATAGAAATAATGTGCGTTTAGTATAGATGAAGTTGGGTGGGTGGGCGTATAGCGTAGCTGCATAAGACATCTCACCTGCCACTGTGTTTTGACCTCACCACCATCACATGGATGGAATAACTCTACATTAAAGGGCGGGAGAGGTGCCAAGGGGTGAAGTGATGTAGGTCTAGTTTTACAGACTATCATTGTGTCAGATTTTGTGGCTCTTAGCTTTAAGTTACGGCAGTGGAGATATGAGTAAGAGGAAAAGTGAGAGGCGCCGCAAGCATCATCTTAAAAACAGTCGGAAAAAATATTTTGATAATATAGCATTATATGACAGATATAATGAGATGAAATTTATAAACATAGCAATACCAAAGGAGGAATAAACTGCTGTAATGAATCATGTCATATCCAAGACAAGGAGAAAATACGTAAACCATAACTCCAAATACATATACCAGGTGTTTTCGGTGAAGTTCGAGTTGGTGGATTGCTACATTGCCTACCAATCTCAGGCAGTCTGGCATATTGTGAT
>JBCCFC010000720.1:0-7040 GCA_039029935.1 Chloroflexota bacterium | reverse complement strand
GCTGATTGCTTAATTTCGTTCATTCTTTTAGGATAGGGGGTTCGCCTTTGATTTACGTTAGCGATTCGTTTGATTCTCGTTTGAGTTCAAATTACTACCCCCCCCTGAATAGTTACCATCGAACTATGTATGGATGGAGTATCAACGAACGATTGTTTCAGATTACGCACATATTTATCGTGTGATGAGAGCACAACCTGATTGGGGACAGCTCTTCTGGCATCTATTGGAAGGTCCGCGTTCCTTTCGCCCGCGTTCAGCCACACGATGTACAAAGATTATTGGAAAACTCTACACGGATAGTGATGGAAACTATGAATTGGCTCGTGAGTTTATTGGCTATCATCTGACACGTGGGTTGAAACAGCGGTTCTGGCGCAACGTTTCTCAACAACCCGACCCAATTGTCTGTGATCTGGTCACAGCAGGCATCACCCGCCAAGCGGACAATAGCTTTTCCGTGGCTGATTCATGCCGAAAAGACACAGCCGCTTGTCACCTGCCTACATTTTTACACGAAAACTACAGTCGACTCCAATCACTTGTTACATATTTGGACGCACACAAACAGGTAATAAAAGACCAAGTCCGGTTGGAAAAGGTGTTATTAGCCGTCAGTGAGAACCCGCAAGCTGCACTGGGACAGGGTGTCTGTTGGCCGTTGGGTGACATCATCATTGCGCTGCAAGTTCCTGATGATGCGTTGATATGGACATTAGATGCTGATTTTGAATTGTTGGCGACCGTTTTAGGATTGAGAATATACGAGTCATGAGGGTAATAATCTCATCTTTAGGTGGGTTAAATAGATACCGTGTGAGGTTACATGCAACAGGACGACACATGACAAGTTAACTTCATCATTCAGGACACCGCAAACTCACCACGTTTGCGCGCAAAAGGCGAATGATACGCCAAGACAATATCTGTCTTTGGCACACCAAGCTCTACCAACTCGTTCGCTACACCCACTTCCGTGCCATCATACTGAATCCAAAACTTGTTGTCTCTGATGTTAATATGAATCAGACACCCATATGTACGCAATTTGTTATGCCAACCTGCATGGACCAATTGATAATGGTCATTCTCGAGATCAAAGATGGCTTGATTTTCAATATCGCCATATGATATCTGATGACGTGCGTGGTCTTGAATCACATGTTTGGCTAATTCTCGATATTTTTCTATTTCTGCCATGAGACGATTACCTCCTCTTCAGGATCATATACCACCACAGACAATTGATACTCCTCGACACCTTCACGAATGAACGGTAAGGTAAAAAAAGTGCTATGGGTTTCCAGTGGAACAGCTAGATATAATTGACGTTCTGGGTTGGAGACACGTAGCGCACGTCGGTAGTTTAAGAATTGCCCCAACGCTGTATGGAATTCTGAGATGGGTGATGCATTCAGAAAACTTTTAACTTCAACCGCAATTTTCTCATCGTCTTTTTCAGCAGCAATCAAGGGCTCTGCCGCAAGGTCGATATACATTTGAACCCACCGGCCGATAGGTAAAAAGGGTCATGGGTGACAATCCATCGGTCTTTTTTTAATGCACTGACAACTTCATCATGATACATGTCTTTGGCAGACATTTGATAGTGTCCTCTCTGTATTGATACGTGATAACTCCGTCAGTATTTCTAACATTGCTCGAATTATATCCCAAATTTCAACTTGCGCCAAGGGGCATCCCAATCCACCTCAGCATCAAACTCAGCCTTGACCTGCGCCATCACCTCTGGCTGCGTCATCAACTCAACTGCCGTCATCGCCATTGCTTTGGCAGAGCGCACCAACGCTTGGTCGCCCCATGCACTGCGCGATGCTTCGGCAAATGCCTGTGTATGTCCCGCCACGCCAGGGTTGGCAATGGTCACATAGGGGTGAATCGACGGTACGATCTGGCTGACATTGCCCATGTCGCTCGATCCCATACGCTCACCGGGCTTTGGCTCCTGCACAGGCTCACCCAGCCCACCGATATTGTGACCAAAAAGCTGTGCCATCGTGGGGTTGGCAATGCGTTGGGCATAGTGCATGAGATGCTCATGTTTCATGGTTGCACCTGCGGCCAAGGCACTGCCTTCGGCACAGCGGATCACCTTTTGTAATGTCTCAAAGGCATAATCTGAATCGGCAGCACGCACGCTAAACAAGGCGGAGGTATACTCCGGCACAACATTCACAGCGTCGCCGCCGTGTGTGATAATGCCATGAATACGGACATCGGACCGCAGATGTTGGCGTAGGGCATTGATGTTGTTGAATGTCTGGATACAGGCGTCCAGTGCGTTGATGCCTAAATCGGGGGCGGCAGCGGCATGGGCAGGCTTGCCAAAGAATTCAAATTTAACCTTGTTGGAGGCCAAGGTTGTTCGCGTAGTCATGGCTTTGGTTCCTGGATGAATCATCATGGCCGCATCCAAGTCATCAAATATGCCCTGCTCGGCCATCAACACCTTGCCACCACCACCCTCTTCTGCGGGGGTGCCAATCAGCTTGACCGTGCCGGGCAGCACATCACTCACCGCCATCATCGCCAATGCTGCCCCCGTCGCTGCCGTGCCAATGATGTTGTGTCCACAGGCGTGACCCAAGCCGGGCAACGCATCGTATTCAGCGATAAAGGCGACCGTTGGTCCATCGTCATTCTCTCCACCACTGGTCGCCACAAACGCCGTGTCCAGTCCGGCGATGCCGCGTTCCACTGTATAGCCATCGCTTTCGGCAGTATCGGCCAGCAACTTCATAGATTCATGCTCTTCAAAAGCAATTTCGGGGTTGGCGTGAATTTGATGGCTGACTTGGAGGAGACGTGGCGTGATTTCGTCGATGTAGTCGCAGACTTGTTGTTTTAGGTCATTCGTGTTTGGCATGGTTTTCCTTTCCTTAGTTCAAATTATCTGGCAATTCAACACCGATAGACGCTAGATAGGCTTGTACACTTGCGAGTGTCTGTTCCGCTTGCTCGGCGCGTTGCCGTTCGGCTAGCATTTGTTGCCGCTCGGCGAGTACTTGTTGTCGCTCGGCGCGTACTTGTGGTGAAATAAACCCTTGGTATACAGGATCATCCAATAATGTCACAGGGTCTGGACGTGTAAATAGATGATCACGCCGAAATTGAAAACCAGGTAAAACAGATGAAATAATTACACCATTGATAGGAAGAATGGGTTGATATATCCCATTCGGTCCTAGCTGATAAAATGCTGTTTCATTTGGACGAGGTGGGCGACTTTCATCCAATATAAAATATTCAGGAACGCCTGCCTGTGCATATTCAGTTCGTTTCTCTTGAGTATCGCGTGTAATATGATGTGGCTTTGAGTCTGAAATCAGTTCAATACACAGATCAAAAATGCCTTGATACGACCTGTCCCACTCACCCAATGGCGCGGGATTGGTGTTGAGAACCACGCCTACATCTGGCCCTCGTACACGGGTACGATTCGGCAACGACAACTCAAACCCCATATCAGATTCGATGATTGTTGCAATTGGGTGTACATACAAATAATCATAGAGTAGGTTGACAAACCACTTACACATCCAGTATTTTCTGAGTTGAGCCATTCTGGGTTTCTCCTCCAAGACGCCGTTGTTCCATTCGTAGACTCGCTCCGTATTGTCGTAGATTTTTGACCAATAGTCTTCAAGAGAAATTCTGTAACCCTCTAGGGTGTCACCCTCCTCTAAGGAGTCTCTGTATAATCCCTTATTATTTGAAGAGGACGCCCCATTATTGGACCTATTATCATATAAACTAGTGGGAGAAATTGTAGAGGTTGTATCAAGTCTTTTTTTGATGATCTTTTTATCATGCGTTTCTCGTAAAGCCGTTTGGGTCAATGCCATCTGAAAACTCCTGATAATACAAATACAAAAATCTTGACGTAGTGTCTTATGCTGAAGTAGACACTGTACCAAGGTTTTCTCATTCACAAGTTCTAATGCACAGTATACCTGAACTCAACTTTCAATGATCGTTTTATAGTGATATTCTTGAGTATGCACATTTTTTTCGTTTTTTGCAAACTCAACCGAGTAAAACCGATGAAGTATTTAGAAATAGGGTGAGAACATGAACATCATCAATACAAGAGCAAACCAATTTTACAACACATTTTATACCAAAACGTGGTCTGGCGAAATGACGCCACCGATGGCTGACCTATCACTGACAGAGGCATATCAAATCCAAGATAAGGTCGCTGAGAAGCGCATCAACAACGGCGAGTGCGTGGTTGGGTATAAAGTAGGGTGTACCAGCCAAGCCATCCGTACTCAGTTTGGCCTAGAAGAACCCATTCGCGCCAGAATGTTTGCGCCCTATATATATGAAGAAGGGGCCGAGTTTGACTGGCGCGACTATCTCAACTGCGCCATTGAGCCGGAGATGGTGATCAAAATTGGCAAGGACCTTGCCGAAGAGAATCTACCGGATGCAGCGTTGATAGACGCCATCGCCTATGTCAGTCCGGGCATTGAGATTCACAATTTTAAGTTTTGGTTCTCGCCGCCCACGTCACAAGAGCTAATCGCGTCAGGCGGCATCTGGGCAGGGTTGGTGATTGGCAACCAACAGGTTTCACCACATACACTCTTGTTTAGCGATGAGATATTCTACGTCTTTAAGGATGACAGGCTGATTACACAGGCGCCTGCCTCTGAGATTATGGGGGGACCGCTCATGTCGTTGCGTTGGCTGGTCAATTCGCTCGTCAAACAAGGGCTGGTGCTGGAAAAAGACAGTTGGGTTATTCCCGGGTCGCCTGTTGAGTTGGTTCCAATTGATCAAGATACACGGTTGACGATTGAGATTGAGCGTGTGGGGCGTTTAACTGCTTTGTTTAAATAATCCCCTGCTCCGGATATGGATCATCATCAATCACACGCTGATAGGACATGCGTGAGAGGTCCATGGTCTGATACTGCCCTGTCAAAATCAACTCACTCAATGCCAATCCAATTGCAGGTGTATGCATGATACCATGTCCGGAGAATCCACAGGCAACATAGAAGTTGGCGATATCACCGACGGGTCCCAAAATCATATTGCCATCCAGCGTGTTTTGTGCATAGTGGCCTGCCCAACTTTGCTGGCATTGCGCGGCCTGAAATGCAGGCAGGCGCGTTGTGAGCAGCGGCTGGACCACGCGTGTAAAATAATCGGCAAAGTAGTCTTGCATAGAGGCGTTTTCGGGGGCAAAGTTGAAGCCAGGTTTAATCTCCCAACTGGGACGCCCACCAGTATAGCCTGTGCCGAGTGAATCAGAAATCAAGGGGCGGAAAAACACCCCTGACTCATCTTTCACCAGCGGCAGTGGCTCAATCTTGGCTGGTTGCCCATCTTCGTCAGGGCATGTCCAAAAATGTTTGACGCGGCAGATGGGAACCACTGGCAGCGGTTGCCCTACCATTGCTGTCACCTCTTGCGCCCAAGGACCCGCTGCGTTGACAAAGACATCGGCTGTGACCGTTTCATCCGAATCAAGGGTTGCGCTTATTACCTTGTTCTGTTGGCACTCAAGTGCAGTGACACGAGCATATAGATAGATCACACCCAGACTCTCGGCTTTGTCACGAAATCCACGCAGGGCCAATGTGGTGTCGAGTGTGCCATCATCGGGTGAATGACAGCCCAACACGATATCGTCTAACCCCAATGATGGGAAACGTGTAGCCAACGCTGGGTAGTCCAGTAGATGTGCGTTGACGCCCTGCACTGATTGGGTGGCGTGGTTAATCTCTAGCTGTTTGGCGCCCTCTTCACCAACCACAAAGAGATAGCCGCGTTGGTTGAAGTCGATGTTGGCAGGCTTGTCGCCCACCGCCATCTCCTGTGCAAATTCTTTGTAAAATTGTAGTGAATATTGGGACATCCACACATTTTCGGGCTGGCTAAAAAGTTGACGAACACCGCCTGCGCCGTTTGGCGTGGTGGCGCGTGTATAGGTTGGGTCTGGCTCAATCACGACGATGGACCCTGCCTGTCCTGTTCGTGCCAGAAAATAGGCAATGGATGAGCCGATGATGCCACCACCAATGATGGCTATGGTATATTTGTGATTCATGTTGATTTCTTTTTGGTTTGTCAAGTAACACGGGTATCTTGCCTGTTGCCTGTGTACGGCAAGATGCTCGTGTTATGTTGGACGAATCCTTGACTAAGGCCAAAAATTCGTATTCATTAAACGCGTTGATTTTACCATGCAATGCACCATATTTCTATAGCAAATGGATGGTAGAAACTTGTCAAGAATTACAAAAGCAATGCAAGTTATCGAAATTTGTCAGGTAAAAGTAATAATTTTATGTCAATTGGCAGAATAATCTCAGAAATTTGTCAGACATGCGTGTTCATTTTGATGTATAATACGGGACATGCATCTATACCAAGCATACAAACACAACTGAAAGGACTTATACATTTGGCGGAGTTTGATATATCAAACCCGTACTAGCGATCCGTGTGACCATCGGCCAATTGCATAAGTCCTACGAATAAGGAATTCTGCTATGAGTCAATCTCAAATTGCCATCATTGTTTTTTGCACCCTGCTCTGCATTGGCCTCCTCATCGCTGATAAACTTCTGGATGACGACGAGCCTCCGCCTGGGCAGACCGAGGCCAACGTACCCATTGCAATACCAACGCAAGTCGTCGAATCTACAACAGCGTCGGCGCAATCATCTCCTACGAGCAAATCAACTGCGACATCGCCATCCATCTTGGCCGATCTATCACTATCACCGCAGTCACCATTGACCATCACACAAGGCTCTGTCAAGAATACTTCGCCTAATTCAGGCACAATCGTCATCCCCAAAGATGTCCAGCTTGAAGCCATTGTCTATCGACCTGCCTTTGAGAAAGCGGTTAAGGAATATTTTGATGGTGACTATAAGGCTATGCGCGCCTCCTATACCGTAACGACCGCAGAGTTGGTCGCCTATCTCAAAACCATTGAGGTCCCCATCAAACGTGTGGGCAATCTCAATGATGGACCCCACTTGGTGGCGGAAAAG
>JBCCFC010000719.1:0-7043 GCA_039029935.1 Chloroflexota bacterium | reverse complement strand
TTGGACCAATCTAGGAAACCTCAAAACATCCATCTACCGTCAACCCAAATTCTTAACGATTGACCCCACTCAACACAATCCCCCCCACAAAATACTTCTGCGCCGCAAAAAAGACCACAATCATAGGTATGGTCATGAGAAAGGCAATCGCCATCATGTATTGGACCTCGGACCCGTATTGGCTGTTAAACAGATTCATGCCCAACGCCAATGTGTATTTATCACGTCCGGTCAGAAAAATCAGTGGTCCAAAGAAATCATTCCATGTTGCCTGAAAGGTGAAGATGCCCACCGTGAGTAGTGCCGGAATGGAGAGTGGCAAGAAGATGCGGAGCCAAATTTGTAGACGATTGGCACCGTCGATGTAGGCAGCGTCCTCCAGCTCGGCGGGGAGTTGCATAAAGAATTGGCGTAACAGAAAAATGTTGAGTGCGCCACCGCCAAACCATGCAGGCACGGTGAGGGGCGCAAAGGTGTTGAGCCAGCCAATTTTGAAGAAGAGGACATAGAGTGGAATCAGTGTGACTTGTGGTGGCAACATAACCGAGGCAATGGTGGCGATAAACCAGAAGTTGCTGCCCGGGAACTGGATGCGCGCAAAGCCATAGGCGCAAAGCGATGAGGTGATGAGGGTCCCTGCCAGCACAACAGCAGAAATCAGAACCGTGTTCCATGCCCACAGTGAAAATTTCATGCCCTCATACATCCACGCCTCCGCAAAATTGGTCCATTGCCATGTTTGCGGAATGATGGTGGGTGGGAAGTAGGATGCTTCTTGGGCGGATTTGACCGCCGTGAGCATCATCCAGATAAAGGGTAGCAAAAAGACAAAGGAGGCGATGATGAGTAGGATATAGACGCTGGTCGCATGAAAAAGGCTATTGAACCAACGGCGACGAGCAAACTGACGTGCGCTTGAGGCCAGTGTCGTCTTTTTTGTGGTCGTATTTTTTGCGGTTTGAACGCCAATACTCATTTCTTCACCTCATAGTACACCCATGCATCGGAGGAGCGGAAGAGAACCAAGGTCAACACCAAGATGATGGCAAACATAAGCCATGCCATCGCTGACGCCAGCCCCATGAACTGCCACCGAAATGCTTTTTCATACAAATTGAGGTTGTAGAAATAGGTGGCGTAGAGCGGTCCGCCCTGTGTCAAAATAAAGGCGGGCACAAAGTACTGGAATGTGCCGATGAGTCCGGTGATGAGGACAAAGAAAAGCGTGGGTGTGATTTGTGGGAGGGTAATATTCCAAAAGAGCCGCCATGAATTGGCTCCATCCAACTTGCCCGCTTCATAAAGTACCTCTGGTACGCCCTGTAAACCCGCCAGAAAAATAATCATGTTGGGACCGATGCCCCATAGACTGAGCATGATCAGCGTCCACAGCGCGGTTTCAGGCTCGGCCAGCCAGCGACTTGTGGGCAACCCCAGCCACGTCAAGCTGGCATTGATTAACCCGCGATCTGGGTTGAGTAACCACGCCCAGACAAAGACCGTTGCCACCATTGGCACAATCGTGGGCATGTAGAGCATGGTGCGAAAGAAGCGCATCCCGCGCAGTTTTTGGTTGATGAGCACGGCGGCGCCCAATGCAGTAATCAACGTCAACGGGACAGACACAACGGCAAAGATGACCGTTACACGTAGAGAGAGCAACACGCGCAATTGTGGACGCGTAAACATGTCCACATAATTGCGAACGCCAATAAATTCGGGCGACTGTAGTACGCTGTATTCTGTAAAGCTAAAATAGAGTGACGCAATCATCGGGCCAAAGACAAAAAAGATGAGTCCCAGCACAACAGGCAGTATAAACAGATAGCCCTGTATGGTATTGCGCCAAAAGAGATGACTGCGGCGTAGTCGAAAAATATTGATCATAGTTGATAGTTGATAATTGATAGTTGATAGTTGATAGTGAGTAACCAAACTGTCAACTATCAACAGTCAACTATCAACTATTTATTTCTTATCCTGCTGTATCCAGACAGGCTTGGATTTCGGCGTCAGCATCGCTAAATGCTTGCTCGACCGTTTTTACTTCACGGATGGCTTCTTCTAAGGCGGTCTTGATGGTTTGGTTGATCAGACCTGCATAGAGGCTACCACACTTGGACGGATAGCCCATTGGTGGGAAGATGCCTACGCCACCGCCGCGGATAAAGGCTTTGATGTTGGCAGGTGGTGCTTCGAGTTCATCAAAGATTGGATCGTCGGCCATTGACTTCAAGAATGGCATACCACCGTACCCCTTTAAGATGTTGCCCTGGACTTCATTGGACGCCAACACCTTGATCAGGTCCCACGCCAAATCTGGGTGTTCGCTGTCTGTGGTGATGCCATAGCCAAATGTACCCATACCTGTGGCGTGTGCAACTGGATGTGATGGTGTCACGGAGACATCCCAATCAAAGTCGGTGATTTGCTCGCGGAAGGTCTTCATAAAGCCTGGAATGTGGAAGAAGGTGGCGCAGCCTTGCCCAACAAAACAGCCCTGTCCACCACCGGGATACTCAACACCCAATGGCATCATCACATCATGTGTATTCCACATATCAACGTATGCCTGAATCCCTGCTAGCGATTCTTCTGAACTAAAGGTTGACGTGCTGAAATCTTCACTGACAGGTTCACCACCATAGCCGACCAGCCAAGGAATAAAGTAGGCCCACCAGTCCCAGCCGCCCGTACCGCCGATGGATACACAGTCAACATCTTCGTTGGCCTCTTGAATCAGCTGACAAGCCGCAATCAAGTCATCCCATTGCCAGTCATCCGTGGGCAGTGGTGCGCCTGCCGCCTCAAACATATCTTTGTTGTAATACATCTGAACGCTATCCCACGAGGCTGGAATCATATACGTGCCAGGTGTACCGACGACCTGCCCCAGACCCAAAATGTTTGGATAAATATCATCAAATGTAAATGACTCGTCTGTTTCAGAGAGTGCTTCCATATCGACCAGTACGCCGTTGTTGACAAATGGTACGGTGAAAAGGTCTGCCGAGAACATGACATCGGGCAGGTTGCCCGCTGCAGCCTTGGCGTAGATACCCTCAGCGTAGTCACCCTGTGAACATTCAACCGTGACCGTGACATTGGGATTTTCGGCCTCAAATTTTTCGATCAGCAAATCTGTGATTGGTGTGGTGATAGGCGCACAGACATCCAACCAGACCAGTTCAATCGGTCCATCATCGGCTGGTGCCGCGTCTGGCTGCACACCTGTACAGGCAGAGAGCAACAGCGTGGCAATCAACGCAATGGCAAGTAGACGTGATTGTGTCGTTTTGCGAAACATAGTTTCTCCTTGGTATATAATATATGGCGATAAACTATGTTATCGCCGCCAATTTGGTCATGACTATACTATCTTGACATGAAGGGAATTGTCAAACACGAAAAATTTACGGCTATTTGAGCTTTTGGGGTAAGACCTTCGGGAGGTGTCCGTAAATGCTTCAGACGCCCTCAAATTTCTGTGGACACTTCCCGAAGGTCTGGTTTCGCATCCCGCTAGACCTCAAATAGCCATATTTATCTCTGATTTACATAGTTGTGTTCAGTTCAGATTGTGTCATCGTCAACGTCATCTACGGCCAACCGCATAACCCGTTCAGTCAATCCATTGACAAACATATCATTTGGGTCCACCTGTAGCTCCTCACGGATGTCGAGAAATTTACGGAGATTGTGTGCATAGCGTTTGCGCAGATACTCATCAATGTTGGGGATGTGTTCCCACTGCTTGGGCCAGTGGGGAGCGGCTTGGGATAGCTGTAGCCATGCTTCGGCCAATTCGCCTGAGTAGTCATGCCAATGTGGTGTGTCAATCAGGCAAAGCACCTCGATATAGCACGTGTGTCCGTCGCCATGTGCGGGTGAAAGCAGGGCTGTGCTGTTGTGGAGAAAGCGCACGTTGAGTGCAACATTCATCGGGTATTTTCCCGCTTGGGCATAGGTATTGGTGATGGTTTCAAAGCTCTCCCATGCCTGAAAAAATGAAGTAAAATCGTCATCAAGCTTGAAGGCGATTTCAATATTGCCCATGCGCACGGAATCGACATTACGGCGGTGATGCACCCAATCGGCGATGGGCACGATGTGGTTGTGTTTTTGTAGAATCAGCATCATAATCCGACCCATAAAAGGCGTTATGCGAGGAAATCGACGGACAAGCGGTGCGATGGGTCGTAGAAATTCCATCTGTAAACTGGAGAAAACCAAGCTGCCGATATGGTGACGGAAGGATGTGAGGTCGGTGGCAATGCGAGGGTCATCGTTGTCCAGCCGCTCTTGGAATTTGACCCACACTTTTGGGCAATAGGGAAATTGAAAGATGTCAACCGCATCATAGCGTGTGACCCATTGGCGAATGTTGGCAAGCATCTCCGCTGGTGTACAGTGTTCGTCGCGCATGTGGACAGACCAGTTGGGCTGCACATTGAGCGTGACACGCCAGATGATGCCAAAGAGTCCCAAGCTCAAACGCACAGCATCCATGACATCATCGCTGTCCTTGCCTGCCGCATAATGACGACAGTGACCATTGGCATCCACAATATCCAGCGCATGAACATAATCCGAGAGAATCGGGTTGTGCCAGCCAGAGCCGTGACTGCCAGTGGAAACCGTGCCTCCAATGCGGACCACTTCCAGTACCACATTGGAGGGCAGAGCCAAGTCGTATTGCTCCAGCACATCATTGATTTGGCGATTGGTGGCCCCGGCTTCGGCAACCACACGCGGTTGCGCAGGGTCCGAGAGATCAATCTCGACCTTGTTCATGCGTCCGCAAAAGACCAATATATCATCAGTCGTCACCCAATTCGGCCATGAATAGCCACGCCCAACCACACGGATGCCCTTTTGCAGCGTGTTGGCCTCGTGGACAATCTGCTGTAGGTCTACCACTGTTTCTGGGTGATAGAGATAGGCTGGGGTGGATTGTGCTTCATGCGACCAATTACGCCACCGTTGTGTAGACGCACGATTGTCAATGCGAAAATAGCGTACTCGTTCCATCTCTATAAGCTGTTCGGCTAACCAAGGTTGTAGTCCCATATCAACCCCAAACAGTTGCGAGAATTGCCAAAAGGCCGTTGGAAAGATGCGTAGTGTGGCACGATAGAGCGCTGCTTGATTGTTTTCAAATTGACCAGCCAAGATACGATCCCGCCAGACATAGGGGATCGTCGCCATCAAAAAATAGGTCAAGAGCAGCAGGGTGATGGCAAAGCTGATGGTCACGTTCATCAATCCCAATACAACCGCGCCTATGCTCAAAACTAGGCCACTACCGAGTGCATTCCACCGACCAATCGGGGTAAACCATAGGCTGACCAGCAAGATATAGACAAAGCCCAATGCTATCGAGAACCCAAATGCTTGCCCAAGCGTAACCCGATTGAGCAAGCTGGCAAGCGCGACAGTGCCACAAAACGCCAGCAATGTGTGCCAGCGGCGGAGGCGTTTATCCGGAAAGGTGAGTCGGGTCACGATAAGCGCATTGAGTTGGGTTTTCATGGTTGCCTATGCTCCTGATGATGGCCCCTGATGATGACCATGACGCTCTCTTGTCAACCCGTATCCGATTACGGGGAGCAGAGCGGTCAAAATCACAAGCAGATTGTTAATATCGACAGTAATGCCTATCATCATGATCCGCTCATGGTGGGGAAAAAGGGTCTCGGCGTCAAAACCAAGCAACGGCATGACTACATAAGCCGATAGCACAACGGCCAGCCATGTCAACGTGGGGACAGCGGCTGCAATCAATGGCACAACGGGAGGCGATTGATTGCTCTGGTGCTGGCACTGGTGCTGGCTTTGGTTGACGGGCTTGGGCCAATGAAAAAGTGCTAGGTAGAGTGCGACCCCATTCATGAGTACAAGAATCATCCCCTGTGACACAAGATGATATTTGGCATGGGCAGGCCACTGTGCGTTGAGAAAATGAACCTCGTCCATCCAGAAGAAAATGGGCGTCACCAACGTGTTTGCGATGACAGTGATGATGATCCATCTGCCAATACTTGATTTCAGGTTTGATTTCATAAACAGTACTTTATGCTTAGTTCTCAGTGGGGCGTGAGGTGGTGTGTGGGAAAATGACTAATTTTTTGCAAAAAATCAGCCAGTTCCCCACACACCACCTCATGCCTCTAGAAATCATCTAACGGGCTACCAACGCGTTCTCTGGCGCAACTGGGCAGGGCACAGCGTCTGATGTCTGCACCTCGGCAAATTGCGGGTTGGTCAACGCATTGTAGCAGATAATAAACGAACGGCGTGAATGCTCAGAATCGTTGGGGGCGGAGCCATGCAGCAAATTACAATGAAAAAAGAGGGCCGACCCCGGTGTCATCTCGCAATGAACCCGCTCTAGCATCTCCTCGATACGTCGCATCCGCTCTTCCTCCGCGCCTGTCTGCGACCCAACTTCTGTGTGATCCAGCCTGCCTAAATGGTGCGAGCCACGCAGCACTTGCAAACAGCCATTTTCAGTCGTCGCCGGGTCCAGAGCCACAAAGACACTCATCATACGCGGGTAGGCATAGCCCTGATCGTACCAATAGCCATAATCTTGATGCCACTCCCATGCGCCGCCCGCGTGTGGTTCCTTGAGCATGACTTTGCCATGAAAGAAGGCGATTTCCTCACCCATGAGCATCCGCACGTTGTTGACAATGCGTGGATGCGTCGAGACCGTTGTCCAGAGATCATCGCCCAGGTCAAACCAAATGGCTAACCGCGCCGTTTTGCCCTCGGCATCGGATGTATCTCGGGTAGACTCGGCTACACGCCCACCGCCCTCAACCTCGGCAAGCATAGCCGCGACTTCCTGTTGATTGAAGAGGTCGGGGACAAGAATGTAGCCGTCTTGGTGATATTGATTGACATGTGATGCGCTTAAGTACATAGTGTTTTCTCCTGAATGTACGACAAAAGACAGTATCGCAGGTTGGCTACCTGCGACACAGATAACCAATCTGTGTTACTGGTCAGGGACAGTATCGCAGGTTGGCTACCTGCGA
>JBCCFC010000718.1:0-7050 GCA_039029935.1 Chloroflexota bacterium | reverse complement strand
TGCCACAAAGTCATCCGCAAGGGCTTCGTCCTGTAGCAAATCAAAGGCCAACTGCCAATACTTCTCATCACTCTGCACCGAGGTCCGCTTCATAATCATGTTTTCTGTGCCAAAGGAGGCGGCGTGACGCTCTTTACAGATGGTGTAGCCCAAGAACACACCGTCGTTGTAGGCATCAATCTCAATACCCCGAGCCACTTCAAGTTGCTCAATATCACCGAGGGGGTCATACTCAATGCTGCCACCCCACTCACCCGCATCATCATTTGCCAATGTATGCGCCGCTGCAATAGCAATGGCGTCATCGTCAAAGAGCGTGTAGCCATAGAGGGTGCGGTCGATGGGAACCAATTGTGTGACCGTTCCCAAGCGCGAGACATTGCCTTTGTGGTGATAGAAGTTGACATATTCACGGCCATCTCCAATAAAGCGTTGAGTCAGATTGTGGTAGAGTTCTGTCGTGTCAATTTCGCCGTCGCGATTGATAACCGCCATGCCCATCGCACACAGACCACCATAACGACCATCGCCCCGGTCATGCAGCTGCGTGAAGCGATGCTTGCCCAACACGGCTGTTCTGGCTTGCTCGGTATTTTGCGCCGAGAATTCGTGGTATACCTCAACTTCCTGTGGCTCACCCATGATGACTTCGCCAGCCTGTTCAAAGAGGAGCTGACAGCGATACAACCGTCCGCGCGAAACCACCAACATGTAGGGTTCCTTGGTGTCGGTATCAAAGTAGAGGTCAACGGGCCAGAAGTCTAACCCCGACTCATAGTCGTCAAATGCAATAATCTGTGACCACAACTGGTCCTCGATGTGTTGGGCCGAGATGTTACGCAGTTTCTTACGCGACAGATATGTCCGCAGTTGTTGTCTAAATTTCTTTCTCATACACATGTCCCTAGAAATAAAAAAAGCTCTACGCATAAGCATAGAACTTTCAATCAATCTGGAATAGCCTCTATCGGAGTATTTTTTACGAAGTTTAAAGACTAATCAGGCAATGTAGATTTACGGTCAAAATAATGAAATGAATCTGTCGCTTCTGGGGTTACAATCGGCGTGATAGGGATGACACCCCCAAAACCATGCGACCGCAACATCACCGCTGCCTTCAAGGTTTTACTGACTTTTAATTTTTGCCGGATACGCATTGTATGCTTTTTCACTGTCCCGATAGCAATACAAAGCTCGTCCGCAATTTCATCATTATCAAGCCCATTGGCAAGATGATGGCATATTTCCGTTTCTCTGGGGGTAAGAACCTCCGCTACATACACGCGTGTTGTATTCATACTCGCCTCCAATTTTCTCCGGGCATTGCCAGTCAAACAGGCCAAACCTTCTGCCGAAAATAGTCTTTCATGCTATTCGCTAAAATACGCTCACGCTGCACTTCTCGTCCCGCACCATCAAATGGATTGCGCGTTTGGACTCCCCACCGATATTGGATGAGTTGGTCATCTCTTACTTGCGGATACTGTTTGAGGTCGGTTTCAATACAGCGGAACGACGGCGAAGTATCCATCAGACGTTCGATGATGCGTCGGTTGGTGGTTTCATCGGTCGAGGATGCGGTGTCGGTGGCGGTAACATCTTCAATCGCGGGTGTCCAACTCGCTGGCAAGATGCCATTCTCCACAAACAGGGTCTGAAATTGTTCGACTGTCCCCAACGTTTCAACCTGCCCGTTGGGGCCTGGGCGGCTGGCTTCAAACATGCGCGTCAGGTAATCGGCTTTCTTGGCCTTGACTTCGACCTCGTCTAGTTCATCGACATGTTCATCATAGAACTCAAAGTGGACACGTCTTGGCACAACCTTCTTTTGTAGCTCCTCTTGAAAGGCCAGATGAAACATGTGTCCACCCGACGCCGCTGTCGTGCGTTCTTTGGCATCGATTTCCTGACCACTCTGTCCAAGCAACCCCGTCGTCCTGATATCAATGAACTGCGAGAGGGGATACCCAAGGTTGAGGGCGAAACTTTGCAAGATCATGAGAAGACGACCCGTCGGGTCTTTTTGAAAGGTTTCGGGGAGTTGCGAGAGACTTATCATATCGATATTAATCATATCCGCATGAAGGCTCTGGGGACCGTCTAGCAACGTCGCCAACAGCAAAAAGTCCATATCGTCATCTTCTTTCCACTTCTGGACCATCTCTTTGAATTGCTCTCGACTCATGCCGCGCAAGATCAGAATGGCACGGATCACCTTGTCATCTAATTGCCCAGATTCATATCGGTCCAAAGCCGTGACCATAATGAGCCGTTGCATCAATCGAAAGAGCGCGGGGGTTCCTATTGTCAGATTGCCGCTATCTGGCATGGAGAGAAAATGAAGAAAGTCGTATTTGGACCAAGCGTTGTTCTCATAGAGCAGGGGATACTCGGCCATCGGTTGCCGCCAATATACCTTTCTTACATCCATCGAGTAGAGGCTATCGACTGGATACAACACCCACTCACCACGATGTAGTTTGGGCAGTTCTTCTCGACCCAACTCGGCAAAGGGACCCTGACGATATCGCATATAGTCGAGTGCCAAGCGTCCAACAAAGTTACGCCAGCCACGTCCATCGTCGGCATGGTGAAAGACTTCGCGTGTGGCTTCGACGGCACGTCTGCTTCCGGTCAGCTCCCAACTGCGATTGGACCATGCTGCTGCGACCTTAGACACCATGCCGATGAGGAAGTCCTGCTGTTTGGCAAGGTTGTAAATCCATGCGTCCAGGCGCGCTGGATTATAGGGGTTGTCTTTGGGTGGGTCCAACGTCGATGATTTGGTTATCCATTCCGAAAAAGAACGCAGAAAGGCGCGTTCGTCTTCATTGAATCTTGCCTGTTGGCTACTCATCTCTTTGAAAGCACTCCTGCAACTTGCATCGTTTCGTCTAGACCAGCCATTGCCAATCTAAACGTTAAATTGCCAACCAGAGTCGCTGTGGCACAATATCCCTCGGCATGAACAAAGCCCTCAGTCCCAAATGATGTTTCAACGTCATCCGCAAGCGACTCGATTGACTTGTCAAGCATCCGTTTCCGGTCTACCCAGACAAAAACGTTGTCAGACCACAAAGATGCCCTGCGCGAAACGCTAGTGGGCAGATGCAGTTGATACGGCTCCATCGTCTTGAGCTGCGCAGGATAGTATGCTGGCAGCACAACTCCCCAATGTTCTCTCTGAAACGCAAACACATTTTTTGTTTCAGGCAAGGCATCAATCACCGCGCAAGCGGGATTGTATTGGCTCATCAAGTGACCCAACTCGTCAAACGTATCAACGTGTCCTGCAAAAAGCAAACGCCTTGCACCATGCCCATCGGGTGTGGCTCGAATGACCACATGCAATACCTTATCTATATCCACACCCATAAAACACGGTCGATTTCCCTCGTTCAATCTCGTTTGTTGACTATTCATGTGTCTTAAAATCCTCCTATCACTTGCACCCTGCCACCTACACCCTTGCACCCTGCGATCTGCCCCTTGCACCCTGCGATCTGCCCCTTGCACCCTGCAACTTGCCCCTTGCCCCCTGCAACCTGCCCCTTGCAACCTGCCACTTGCCCTATCTTAAACTCATCGCCTCATACTCAATGTTTGGAATCATGTTGCCGATGTATGCTGCGGTTGCACAGTAGGCTTCAGCATGCGCATAATGGTCATCACCAATCTGTTCCCACTTGGCTCGCTTCCCTCCATCGGGTGTATCAACCAGTTTGCGATTCAAAGCGCGCATGTGCTTGTAATAGTCTCGGTCAACATGCTCAATGTTCACTGGGAGGGTATTGACCTCATCTGTCACCCGCTCAAAGACCTCATCGAGCATTCTTGTTCGGTCTACCTGCACAAAGGCTTTGCTGGAGGTTTCACTTGGCAGATGCAGTTGATAGGGGTCGGTTGTTTTCAATCCCTGTCCAGGATAATAGGCGGGAAAGACCAAGCCCCAATGCGCTTTCTGAAATTCCAGCACTTTTCTTGATTCGGGCAGCGCATCGATGACCACACAGGCGGGTTTATATCGACGAATCAGGCGTCCCAACTCATCAAAGTTTTCAACGGCCTTGACCACGAGTTGATGCCGTGCGCCCTGTTCATCGGGAGCGGCTCGAATGACGACGTGTAACACCTTGCCCACATCTACACCCATAAAACAGGGGCGACCTGTCGTGTTTTTCTCTGGGTGGATATAGTTACGTTTGCAAGCATCAAGGGCCGTTTTGCTGATGCCTTCACCCTTGCCTCGGAAGGGAATGCCCAAGCCTTGGTTACGCACCTCACGCTGTTTGGTCGGGTTGGAGGTATCCAAGGCCCTGACTAAATCTATGAGGTCCACAAAGGGAAAAAAGAACTTGGTGGCGTGATACCCTCGATACGAAATGCTTGGGTACTGTGCCACCCACTCGCCATCGGCAAAACGGTCTAACTCTTTGTCACAATGCTGGCAGGCGATGTAGGCTCGGTCCTCTTTCTGCCCATGCCAAGCGACGGGTCTATCCAGTGCGTCCCATTCGATAACGATATCGTCAATGGTGGGATTTTGTCTCGTCCCACAATGGGGACACGGAATCATCCATAGACATTGGTCGGATTTAAGGAATTCGGCGTGAATGCCAAATTCAGGATAGGTTGGCGTTGAGACATAGAATTCGCGTTTGAGTAGACTATGCCCCAACCGTTCCTTGACCAAGGCCATTGCTCTGGCGTCACACTCATCGACCTCATCCATCAAGATATAGTCGGCGGGGATAGATTTGAGTTGGGGTGCGCTGCCATCAGGTTTGACTTTGGACCCACGAAAATACATCCAGCCGGGGTAAATGCGTTTGAGGGTCACACGACTGGTGTTGCTTTTGCCAGCCTCTTTGACGGATTCGGCGATGCGTGAGAGTTCGATGCTGGCCTCAATCGCTGGGCCAACCCGCTGCGACGAAAAATCTGAAACGTGCTTATCGACCGGAAAGGTGAAGAGTACCGTTGCCCCAAACTGCTGTGCCGCACGTAGCCCTTTGGAGAGCATCATGTCGGTGAAGCCAATTTGCGCCGCTTTCATCACCATCATGGTTGGGTGTTCGTCACAATAGGGTCCAAGCAACATCTTATGTTCAACGGTCTCAAAGGGACGACCCTCAGCCAAATAGGGGCGATATTTATACATCCACGGAAGCATAGGCATGGCGAGGGCCGGGTTTGCCATCCGTGCCTTCAAGTTTTGTCGGTGGGTCAGCCGTTTCTTTCTGGCACGTGCGCCCTCTCTGGCAATACTGCCCACGGCGACAGCTTGTGGCGAAACGCAACTTCGTGTACGCCGCCGCTCTGTATTTTTGGTCCTTTCCTGCGATTGCATCTACTTTTTGACATTCTCTACCGTATAAATCTCTCATGGCAACTATGACAATAACGTAATCGCCTCACCCTCGATGACATTCTCCTCATCTTCATCCTCATTCAGAATCGTATCCAGAATGCGTTCATAGAGAACCTCATCATGTCCAAAGCGCGCCTCGATGCGGTCCAGCACATAGTTGATTTCAGCATCCAATCGAATTTGAATCAGGGTCTTATCAGTCGGTTTTAGCCCTAACAATTCCATACGCATTTTGATACACTCACGCGCCTCTTTCAAAAAGCGTACATCTCCACTACGTTCTTCTTTGAGGATAGAGGCTTTGCCAACCCCATCCAGTCCCTGCTCTTGACGTGTCTTGGTTAAGTCCCGCTTGCTGTCTTCCCACGCATCCCAATGGGTGCGCCACAATAAATCGAGCCGCGCCAGTTCGCGCCCCTTGACTTCATCCAGATTGATGGTGGTTTCTGTGCGCCAACGGTCCTGAATCGCTTTGAGGTCGTAGCTGATCTGTTGCTGCGTTACACCGAGCTTGCTGGCAATGCGTAACTGTGTCCAGCCCTTCAGGTAAAAATCTTGGACTTGATACAGCCGATGCTCGCGCTCGGTTTTGTTGCTGGTCTTGTTCTTTGCCACGATTCCTACAAACCTCTATCTCATTCAAGACGCATCGGCATTTTCTCGGTTGCCATATGCCACCGTTCCAGCGCAACGGCCACATACTTTGGTTCTAACTCGCAGCCATAACAGCGACGCCCTAGCTGCTCTGCGGCCATTAAGGTTGTGCCACTACCGAGAAATGGTTCATAGACGATGTCGGATGTTCGGGTCCACGTTTGAATCAGGTAAACCGGAAATGCAACCGGATACACAGCTGGGTGGACTTCAGTATGGATATCTCTCACATATTCGCGGTGGATGCGAATCACGTCATCGGGGATTTTTGTAGGTGAGAGACTCGCTTCAGGTGTCGTCATCTTTTTCACGGTCCCATCTTTGTTGCGCAGTGCCGTCCGCTCTGGATTTTTAGCAATGATGCTCTCCTCTTTCTTCTCCACCCATTTATTGACGATGCCTCTCTGATTGTTAAAGTGAAAGACAAATTCAAACGATGGGGCAAGTCGGCCATTCCAGTCTCCCGGTAGACCGCTGAGTTTGTCCCACACATACAGTCCAAATAACGGCCAGCCCAACTGCGTGTCACAAAATTGTAGCCAATCCTCCCAATACAACATCGGACGGCGATTGCCGTAGATCAAGCCCAGATTAATCAGTGCGTTGCCATCTGGCTTCATGTGTCGAAACCACTGGCTGCTGGCCCCATTCATCAGTTGGTCCCAGTCAAAGTCTCCGATTTCATAATCCCGCTGCGCCGCATAGGGAGGTGAGGTCATCACCATGACAATCTGTTCACCATTCATGAGTCGGTTGATGTTGGTGGCCTCTGTACAATCTCCGCAGATGAGCCGATGGTCTCCTAATGCCCATATATCCCCTTGGCTGACATCCCATTTCTCTTTGAGTTCTTCGCCCTTGTCCATCTCCGGCTCGGTATCCATATGATTGTCCGGTGTCGGTTCTACGCTTGCCTTGACTTCGGCCAGCAAAGCATCTAACCTATCATGGTCCCAACCGACCGCTTTTAAGTTGATACCATTCTGATTCATATCGGCCAATAGCTCCGATAACTTGGCGTTGTC
>JBCCFC010000717.1:0-7059 GCA_039029935.1 Chloroflexota bacterium | reverse complement strand
GTATCATGCTCTGCCCCTTTGCTGATGACCAACAGCACCGCGAGGTTCTCCTCAATCAGCAAATCTGCCATTGCATCCCCGGCAGACATACCACGCTCGGCAATGTACGTACTCAGCATTTTTCCTTGGTGATGGTGATTGTCTTTGCCACCAACCCAGGCAATGTGTGTGGCATCCAGTGGTAGCTGTTGCAAGCTGTGCGTAAACTGTTGACGAATATCTGGCCGTTTCAAATGGCGGATGACACCCAGCGGTCCATCCGTCCAGACCTCATAGGGCAGCAGGTAGTTGAGCATGGTTGACCCTGGCAGATAAGGATACACATCAAACGAAAAATCGACCTCTTGGGTTGCAACCGTATCGACATACGTCAATAATTCGTCAACCTCCTGCGGCGTTGTTCCTTTGAAGTGAGAGATATGCACAGGGATACCCGCTCGCTTGCCAATCTCGACTGCCTCTTGTACCCCCGCCAACGTTCCTTTCTTATAGCGGACGTGCGTGACATAAAGCCCTTGTTTCTCGACCAACGGGGCGCAGGCTTCGACCAATTCATCGGTTGTGGCAAAAAACTGCGCAACGTAATCCAACCCCGTCGAGACCCCAACTGCCCCCGCTTCCATACCCATTTCCATCTCACGCAGAATCAAACTCATTTGGTAGTCATCAGGGGGCAATTGCCCCCAACCACCTGTACCGCCAAAGGCCAGTGTACGCACATTTGCATAGGGGATATGCGTGATACTATTCTGAACATTCGTACCATCAAGCAGTGCCATATACTCGGCCAGTGTTTGCCAGCCCGTGTACTCCTCAAATGTGATGGCGTTTAGTGTGCGCATATAGTAAATCCAGTCATGTGCCGTATGTGGGGCAAGTGGTGCATAGGAGATGCCATCAGCCATGATGACTTCGCTGGTGAATCCTTGGGTGGTTTTAGAAACAAGGTAAGGCACTTTCAGCAACCATCCATCCGAGTGATTGTGGGTGTCTACGAATCCAGGCGCAATCATCTTGCCAGTGGCATCAATCACCTGACGCGCATCTGCATCGCTAAAATCGCCAATTTGTACAACCTGGTCACCATTGATGGCAACATCTGCGCGGTAACGAGGTGTTTTATCACCATCAATAATGGTTCCGTTTTTAATGAGTGTGTCAAACATAAGTTATCCTAGTTTTCCTAATCTGCCCTGAAAGTATCTCAGGTTGGCTACCTGAGCGTCGGGCGACAGCCCGAAAAACGTTCATCCTTAGTGGTGACTCGTCATTTATGGGCATGTCCCTGTATGATTCCTGATTTCTGCTCAACTTTGCCATAAATCTAAATTGAACAGAGACATTGTTCTATTATACTGGGTTCTATTATACTGGAAGCACTGGATGAAAACAAAGGCAGTATAATATGAGTGACGCGACCTAAAGAACGACTGTTGGTCAGATCGTCTGTAAACGGTGGACTCGCCCTCAGATTGAAGATAAAACAAAAAAAGAGCGGGTGTACTGAGACAATATCAGCACACCCGCTCTTTTCTATTACACATTCATACTCAACAAAAGGAACAAACTCATTGATTTTTGACAACCCGTAACCCAATCTATCTATAAGTATAGCATGAGATTTTTGATAAGCGCATCGACCGTCCGTTGTATCTTGGGCGAAATATTGTAGGGCAATTGCACAGAAAGTCGATGCGTTAAATGACTCAGGAGGTTAGCATATTTGGCCGAAAGTAACACAGGCATCCTGCCTGTGTTACTATGCTACGCATTGGCACTATCAACCGCTGGCGCACCAGGGCCATTCCCTGCACCGCCTCTGCCCGGACCCCGACCTCGACGACCACCATCACGCCCATTCTCAATGCGATCAATCAGCGAATCTGCCTGCTCTTGCGTGATTTCGCCATCAAACAACGCTTGGTTGACCTCGGCAATCATGGCAGATTGCATTGCGGCCTTGAACTCTTCCATGGTCAGACCCGCAGCCTCAACCAACTCCGACTTGCTCTGCCCTGCTTCCTTGGCTGCTTCCAAATCGGCAACCGTCATGTTCAGAATACCAGCCGCCATTTCTTTCTTCTCTTCACGGGTGATGACACTATTCATCAGACCTCGTTCGCCCCCTCTTTGCGCCAACGCTGGCCGACCTGCGGGTGCATCCCCTTCGCCAACGGGACCCTGTGCATATGAAACGCCCGTGACGGTCATGATGCCAACGGTTGCCATTGTGACTGCTGCGATACCGAACTTTTGAAACTTATTCATTGTGAAATTCCTTTCTTCTTCATGTTTTTCATGATTGATATTTTGACTATTGTTGCGCTTGTGTTTATCTGTGCGCTTGTCCATAGTATGGCGGGTGGGTGTTAGGCGAGTATGGAGAAGTTGTAAACAAATTGTGGAGTTTGATCCGTGGTTGACGTTGGTCACAGTTTGATAAATCGCCCTAAAAAGGCTATAATATCAGAACATCTATTTTTGATCAGCAGGAGTTCCAATGCTTTATCCACTAGAAGAAAAGATCGGGCCACCAGAACTGCTGGTTGGTCGAGCCAACGAGTTTTACAATTTTAATCAATGGTTACAGCGCATCCCCCGCAGATTATCCCAATCACGGGTGATCCTTGCACGGCGCAAAAGCGGCAAAACATCGTTTATCCAGCGTATTTTTAACCAGCTATGGAATGAGAACGGGGCGGTTGTTCCATTCTATTTAGATATTGAAGACCACGATATTTCACAGTTTGAGTTTGCTGTAAAATATTACGAGGCGTTTGCTTCGCAGTATATTTCTTTTTTGGAAAGGGAACCTATTTTTATTAGAAAGCCTCTTTCTCTCGAAAAAATTTACGAATATGGTGTAAATAAAAAGCTCGATTCATTTGCAGACGAAACCGGATACGTCATCAAATATCGTGATGAAAAGCGGGTTGACCCACTTTGGGATAGGGCCAGCCATGCACCACATCGACTTGCCTCGGGTACAGATAGACGCTTTTTGGTGATTCTTGATGAGTTTCAAAATATTGCCAACCATATCTATCGTAGTGAAGCGATGACAGGTTCGCCAATGAAGTCGATGCCTGGTACGTTTCACTCACTTTCCGAATCCAAAGTCGCCCCGATGCTGGTTACGGGGTCCTACCCAGGGGTTCTCCAGAAAATCATGGATGAACACCTCGAAGCAGGGCGGCTTGATATTACACACTTCGAGCCGTATCTTGCGCCCAGCGAGGGCTTGCTGGCTGTCTACAAGTATGCTGAAGTATATGACGAACCGATTACGACCTACGCTGCACAAGAAATTAATGAACTTTGTATGTCAGACCCTTTCTTTATTTCTCGTGTTATTCTGAGTAACTATGCCCACAAAGATTTGACGACAACACAAGGGGTGATCAATACCATTGAATATGAAGTCAAAAGTCGTAAGTCGATGATGTCCACAACATGGGCGCAGTATATTCGTAAAACGTTTGAGCGTATCAATGGCACAACAACAAAGGGCATGATGTTGTTTTTGAATAAATATGATGATCGCTATTGGACACCCAAGGATTTGAAACATGCGCTAGAGCTTGATTTGGATGAGGATGAAATTTTTAAACGATTGGAAATTTTGGCGGACTCTGATGTAATTGCGCAGGGCGTTGCGGACATTGATTTTCGCGGGTTGCGCGATGGGACATTGAATCTAATTCTCCGTCACCGTTTTGAAAAAGAAATTGAGGGGACGCAACCCAATTTCCAACAAGAATTTCAAGATAGACTTGTCGCAGCCCACAAAGAAACCAGTCGCTGGCGTGGTCTTGCCAATGAACTGGCGGGATTACATGCCGAGCGTCTTTTTGTTGTCGAGTTACAGTCAAGAAAACACCTTCGTCTCTCCAGATATTTCTCTGGTGTCGCTGACGATACTGAGCTAAACATCATTGATGTCCAAGAACGGCTTACGTTTCGACGCAAAGACAACAAGGAGGAGGAAATTGATATTCTTGCGACCGCCGATGATGGCCGTGTTGTTATGATTGAAGTACGTAAACGACAAAAAAAGACCAACATCAAAACTGTCAAAGATTTACGCGACAATGCCTTGGCGTATGCCGAGCAACATGATGTGACAGTATTGCCTGCCTTTTTATCTTTGGGTGGATTTACCAAAGATGCAGAGACCTTTTGTTTAGCCAATGGGATTGGCATCGCAGAAACGCTTGAGTTTTATCTGCCAAGTGATTGATCAGGAACGACGACTTATGAAACAACCAGAATTGACATATGAAGATATCGCGGACGCCACCTATCAGAACGAACCGGATTGGATGACCCAAGATGCCCCCTATGATGCCCCACCTTGGGAGGATAACGATGATGACGACTCAATGGTCTTTCTCCCCAATGAGCAGTTCAACGAACATCAGCAGGTTCCACAACGTCCCAATGAACTGGAGCAGACTGACCTCACACAGTTCTTTGGTGAAAGCGGACCGCTCTCCAAACAGTTTGATGGCTATGAAATGCGTCCCAGTCAGTTGCAGATGGCTGAGGCGATTAAGCGCGTCCTGTTGGCGGAGGAACATGCGATCATCGAGGCCCCGACGGGGACAGGTAAATCCATCGCTTATCTCATACCCGCGCTGCTGAGTGGCAAAACCGTTGTCGTGGCGACCGCCAATAAGTCGCTCCAAAGTCAACTATACTATCAAGATATTCCGTTCTTGAGTAAGGTGTTTGGCAAGAAAATTGACGCTGTACTTGTCAAAGGACGAAGCAACTTTATCTGCACCCACAAGTGGGAGAAAGAACTGGTCGAGCAGCGTCGGTTTGGGCTGTATGATCGCGAAAATGAGCAGGTGGCTGCACTGAAAGATTGGCTGGATGAAACCAAGACTGGCGATATTGATGATCTCGACTTTGTAGTCAGTAGCGACCTGCGTCCACGCATTGTCAGTTTCCGTGATGACTGTCTTCAACGAGATTGTCGTTTCTATGAGGATGCCTGTTTTGTCAACCACATGCGCAACCGTGCCGCCAACTCACAGGTGCTGATCACCAATCATCACTTGTTGCTCAACGCCTTGGAATTGGGCGTGATGGGTGAACGGCTGTTGCCGCCTGCGGGTATTTATGTGATCGACGAGGCGCATCAACTGGAGCAGACGGCGACATCGGTCTTTGAGATTAACCTCACCGATTATAGTGTGGAACAGGTGCTCAACCGCAGCATCATTCAGGACAACAGTGAGGAGGTTGAGATCGAACGTTTGCGCTTCCAGAACACGGCCGCCTTTCAAGAGGTTGCCAATCTGACACGTGACAACTCCTTTGTCATCACCACTGATTTGCCAGAGATGAAGGAGTTGGCCGATGGATTGAATAAACTGGGTAAGCGGCTCAAAAATGAAATGCCTTATCAAGAGGACGAGAAGACGAAAGAGATCATCAAAATTGTGAAGAGTGATTTGGATGATGGTAAGCAGAAAAAGAAGGGGGCAGAGCATAATCAAGAATCGCTGACCGAGGAGAAACGTGCCTATGAGTTGGCGATTGAGATGATCAACAGCACTGCCGATAAACTGGCGAAGATATCCTCTAACAGCCGTGATGAGAGCTATGTACGCTATGCTGCTCGTATCTTTGACCGTCGTCATGTTACCCTTGAAGTTCACTCCGCACCGATCAACCCCGCCACTTTGCTCCAAGAATATCTGTTTGACCCTGAGCTAGAAGAAGAGGGCGATAACAAACCCGCCAAACGCAGTGTCATCTGCACCAGTGCCACGCTTGCCACCAATCGGCAGTTTGCCCATTACAAGACGCGCTGTGGCATCGAAAACGCGAGTGAAGAGTTGGTGTTGCCAGCGGTCTTTAACTATCCCGAACAAGCCCTGCTCTATCAGCCAGCCCTGCCAGCCTATAACTGGCGCAATGCTGATGGCTACTATGAGGCTGTATCCGGTGAAATTCGACGACTGCTCGAAATCAGCCGCGGACGCACACTCGCACTCTTTACCAGTTGGCAGGGGTTGCAGATGGTCAATGAGCAATTGACCCAAAATGGCGCACATGCCATCTGGCCGTTGCGCGCACAGGGGGATGCGCCGCGTGATGCGTTGCTGAAATGGTTTAAGGAAACACCCAACAGTGTCCTGCTGGCAACGCGCTCTTTCTGGGAAGGAGTGGATATTCCGGGCGATGACCTCAGCCTGGTCGTTCTTGATAAGATGCCCTTCCCCACACCCAAAGACCCGCTCCACAGCTCAAGGATGCGTGTCATCGAAGACGAGGGGCGCAGCAGCTTTGGCGAATATATGCTTCCGTTGATGACCTTGGCCCTCAAACAGGGCTTTGGGCGTCTGATTCGGCGTGGGAGTGATGCGGGTGTTGTGGCGATTTTGGATGACCGACTCACCAGCAAGAGCTATGGTCGTCAAGCGCGTAATGATCTGCCACCCGCCCGCTTTAGCCGCGTTTTCAAAGATGTGCATAAATTTTTCCAGCGTACACTCGACAGTAAGGCTGAGTTTGCACTCAATGTGTGGGCGCATCGCTATGATGGCAACCTTGGCTTCTCTGATACCAGCGAAAATACCTCGCTACCCATCCAGTGGCGATGGCAACTGCTCCGCTTGCAGGATGGCAAGGCGGATATGGAAGAAGATACCGTGACCGACTTTGACAATACGGTCGAAGGTGAACTTTACGCCGCTGTACAGGGGTTACGCAACTTGACCCGGCGAATCACCAGTGCAAACCGTAGCCCCAGTCAATTTAGCGTCGAGGTGCGGTGCAGTGCGCAGGCTGCGACCAAGATGGCTGGTTCATCAACACCTAGTGATGTCTGGACGAACGCATGGCAGGAAGAGCAGGCTGCATGGGGACGGGTGGATGTTGTTACGGTAGAGAGGTCGTCTGTAAAGTAGAATAGATATTTTGGATAAGTCAAAAGCATTGCTATAATTATCGTGTCTAGGCCATTCCACAGAATAAATTGCCGCGGAGTAGGCAGTCTCTACTGCCGGTATTCTCGTGTACGACCCGCAATAGAGATTGCTAACT
>JBCCFC010000716.1:0-7067 GCA_039029935.1 Chloroflexota bacterium | reverse complement strand
GCGTTTGTAGGTTGCGGCACTACCGCGGGCGTGACGACAACCTGGAGGATTTCGCGAGAACTTTGAACTTCTGCCAAAACTCCATGTTTGGGCTATATAATTCTTAGCTCTCTCACCGAGCCATCGCATCACTACATCACCCGTCTCTCTGTCTCCCCATCTCTCCTTCTCTCCCTATCTCCCTATCTCCCTATCTCCCTATCTCCCTATCTCCCCCTATCTCCCCTTCTTCCCTGTCTCCCATCTTCCTATCTCCGGCCTATCGCACAACCACTGGCAAATAAACCTTGTTCTCCGTCGCCGTACCCCAGAAATAGAGCCGACCATCTAAATCACCTGCAACCACTTCGGCTTCGAGATCATCGTCCATGTTCATGGCAATGGCTGCACCGCGTACCGAGCCGACTGTTTCTTTGGGCCACTCCTCGACCATTGTGCCGTCTAACTCAAAGGCGTAGACATGGGCGTCATCCGAGCCGATGACAATCTCATCAACACCATCGCCATCGACATCACCCATTGTGGCTGTCGATTTGACTTCGGACTGGGTGGCAACAGGCCATTCACCCGCAACCGTTGTGCCGTCGTGGTTAAGTGCATAGACCTTTTGGTCACGGCTACCGATGATGATCTCCATCAGGTTGTCACCGTCAATGTCTGCCACCAGCGCACTTCCCTCAATGGCATTGTTGGTGTATTTGGCCCACAGTTGGTTGCCGTCTTTGTCGAGCAGGAAGATACCTGCATCGCCAGAGCCGATGATGGTTTCTAGGCCAGCAACAGTTGGGTCAATGTCCGCGATAACAGGTGTTGCAACCACAGAGTCCTCTGTTTCAAAGGTCCAGAGTTGATTTCCAGCATTGTCCCCTTCAAGCTCGACAGCATAGACCTGATTGTCCTGTGAACCCACGACAATCTCCAAGTCGCCATCGCCATCCAAGTCTGCAATGGCAGGCGAACTGTTGAGGGCCTGCGCACCAAACTTGTCGGCCTCATCACCGATGCTCACAGGCCATGCGCCACCCCCATCTGGATTAAACACTGTGCCATCGGCATTGAAGGCGTGGAGGCGACCGTCGTTGAGCGAAACAATGATCATATCCGCTTTGCCATTGCCGTCCAAGTCGGCCACCGCTGGCGTTGAGAGGATACGAGCGTGATCCACATTACCCTGCATGGTGACAGGCCAGCCCTCGACCAGCGAGCCATCCGCATTGAAGGCATACAATGCACCATGCACAACGGTGTCGCCTTCGCTTTTGCCTTCGGAGCCAACCAAAATTTCGAGATCGCTGTCCGCATCCAAGTCAACCAACACCGCACCGGCCTTGATGCCACCGTTGACAGCTTGCGGCCAATTGGGCATCATCGTGCCTGTGATGTCATAGACCTCAAGCTTCTCGGCGACCAGGTTGCCAATCACAATGGCAAGCGTACCGTTGTTTTGCAAGTCACCCACCACTGGGTCAGCGACGTAGCGTGAAGATGTGCTAGTACCAACAATCTCGGCAAAGATATTAAAATCTGGATTGTTGGACGCTGCCATGAATGGGCCTGTAAAGCCATCACCGCGTTGACCAAAGAGCCACAGTAAATCACTGACACCATTGCCCATCGAGAACCAGTCGGTGAACTGCGCACGCCCTGTCGTCATGTGGTTGACATAGCGTGGGTAGCCGTTCCAGATGCCGATAAATTCCTCGGTCCAGTGCCACTCAGGGTCAAAGACAAAGGCCATCTCTAAATCTTGCCCAAGCATGGGGTTGCCCGGCTCATAGGTGTTGTCCACCATCTGTGTGTTGTCCATGTGACCGGGTTGCACCAAGTGTACCTCTTCACCTGTGTCATAGACATAGATGTAGGGGTCCCAAGGCATGTCACGAGTACGCCCCTTGTCATCCAAGGTTGCGCCCACACGGTAGGGGTTGATGGGGTCTACGAGCTGGTTAGCGTTGCGGTCATTCATAACGATGCGCAAATCAGCCGTGTACCCACTGGTCAAATTGGTTTGATCATCGAGCGTATTGGTAAAGGTTTCATATCCCGGTGGTACAGGCAGCGCATCACGGGTATACATGAAAATGGTAAAGTTGGCATCGGTAAATGCGCCTTCTTCCTGACGCACAATCTCGCTACCACTCGTATAGACGGTCAGGTAATAGTAGCCGCCCCCCTGCAATGGCATTTGGTGATGGAAGCGGTGGTTGTAGCCCGCACCACGTGACAATGCCTTATAGGAAAATTCAAGCTCGGCAATACCACCAGAGGCTGTCACCTTGGAGTCGGTGTCAATGCGTACCACAAAGTCGTTGTAGTCCCAATCGCACCAGCCCGCTAGTTTGAGGTCCTCGTAGGCGACAAAGGCTTGGAGGATGTGTGAGACCAATGGTCCAGAGACGACGGCATCATCGCTATCATCGGCGTCGGTGTCCGCTGGGAAGTAGGTGCTGGTGTCAGCGGGGATGGTATCCCCATTGCTGTTTGTGCCTGTTGCGCTGGCAACGTTGGTGTATAGTTCGCCACCCACAACGGTGTTGGCTGTTGCTTGGAAGACGATGACATGGGATGTACCGGGTTCCAAGGTTGGCAATGCAACGCTGCCTGCTGTTGGGTCGCTCAGGGAATCACCATTCACGGTTGCTGAATTTGCCACATAGCTCATGTTGGTCGGCAATACATCGCTTAATACTAAGTTTTCGGCACGGCCATTGCCCACGTTGCTGACCGTGATTGTATAGGCCAATGTGTCACCAGTGGTGATGATGTCAGTGCTGGCAATCTTATCGACCACCAACGCTGACCCTACGACTGTATTGACAACAACGTTTGAATCTTTTGTGCCGCCATTATCATAGGTCATACTTGCCTGATTGCTGATCGAGTCGCCAGGCAGAGCCGCGCTGTTGGCTGGCAACAGTACTGTGACTGCGATGACCTCCTGCTGGTTTGGTGCAATGCTGGCAAAGTTGGCGGTGACTTGGTTGCCATTGCCAGTATTAGACACTGCGCCGTTGCTGACACTTGAAACCGACAGATGCTCGTTGATGGTATCGTTGACAACCACGTTGTACATGGTGGCGTTGACGGGCTGTGCTGGAACCGTGATGCGATAGACCATGCTGCGGCCATGCACCAACTCATCATCAATTTCCTGCGCCTTCTGAATCTCGGCGGCTGGCGTCTGGACGGTTGCATTTGCCGACGGGCCTGTGTAGACACGCTCATCGTTAAGGCCATCGCCATTGCTGTCTGGTGGTGTACCCGGCTTTGAGCTAAACTCGGTGACAGTTGCCACGTTTTCGAGCGTTAGGTCAGCGGAAATGCTGGCAGCAACCTGTGCGCGATAGATAATCTGTACGGCCACACCAGGGTACATGACATCGACATCAAAGTTGAGTGCATTGCTGCCTGCGACACTGTTGTCTGTGACATTGACACTGACGCCAAACTCTAACAGATACTCTGGGATGGTTGTCTCAATGCTCACTGTATCGAGATAGGTAATGCCCGCTGGCAATACATCGTCCAACTCAACATCATAGGCGTCGCTTGTGCCAACACTTGCCATTGTCAGGGTATACAGGATGATATCACCCGCTTCGACATTGGCCTGTGAAACCGCTTTTTGAATCGAGACATAGGGCTGGCGGATTTCGATGCGGTGACGTGCTCTGGGGCTGCGACGGTCGACACGATTATTGTTGGTCAACCCGTCATAGGCAAATCCTTGCCCATTATAGCCAGTTGCGTCGTCATACCAACCGATGTAGGCGGTGTTGTTGGAACGTGCGATGGCCTGGTTATTGGTGTAATAGACATTGCTTGTATTATTACCCTGGACACCCGTTAGCAGTGCATCGAATTCAATCGTAAATTGATAATCGGTGTCATTTGCGCGATTGTCAATCGTTTCAAGGAACCAACGCAAATCAACATTGCCATTGTCAAAGGGGTTGGTGGCATGGTTGGCGTTGTCCAGTGTTGCGCCTGTCACCACCGTACTGCCCGGTACATAGTCAAAGCCATTGGGCAGGTTATTTTCCTCGACCACAGGCCAGTAGGCGATCTGTCCCGCAGGCACATTGCCAGTGATGGTCCAGTGAACGGTATCACCAATCATGGCAAAATCCCGGTCATCGGTCTTGGTGACGGTTGCCCCTAGTGTAAAGACCTCTTCGTCATCCGTGTTGGGGTCTTCGACATTGCTGGTTGCATCTTCCTGGTGGCCTTGGTCATCGGCACGGCTGTTGTAATCCACGCTGGCAATGTTGAGCATACTCTGCCCTGCAACCAAACCGTTGGGGATGGTTGCCTGATAGCTGTAGGTGAGCGATTCACCTGGAGCAAGGCTGGCAACGGTGGACCATTGCAGTACGCCGCCAGAACCGCTCTGTGGATCACCGCTCTGCGTGATATAACTGCTGCTGCCCCCCCCGCTACTATCACTGCTGGCACTGCCACCGCTGTTGGCAATGATGAGGTCTGCGGGAACGGTGTCGATGAGGTCGAGATTATAGGCTGTTGCATCGCCCGTATTTTCAACGACAATGCTGTAGTTGACCGTATCGCCCGCTTCCAGATTGCGGTTGGGTGAGGCTGATTTGGTCAAGACCAACAGGGGGGCTTTGTAGTTGGTGGTGGCAATGTCACGCAGACTGTAATTTTCATCATAGGTGTTGTGACCGCTCAATTTACCAAAGTTTGCTACAATCCACCCCGGCTGGACATCGGGCTTGGGACCGACCAAGGCATCCAGTGTCACTTCCCACGATGCACCCTGTTCGGCATTACAGAGCGACCACTCGACATATTGCAGGCCATTTAACATGCCCGTTGTAGGTGACTGCGGTGTGCTTGTACATCCACTGCCACTACTGTAATTCCCAGAAACCGTGTGACTGGCCGAGCCATTGACATAGGTCATGCCACGTGGCAAGAAGTCACGGATAACAATGCCCTTGGCGTCCACATCAGCGGCACTGTCATAGCGCAGACGGAATGTCACCGTATCGCCCACAAAGCCATCGGCCACCTGTCTCCAATTCCCTGTGATGGGGTCACGCACTTGCTTGCTAAAGGTTGGCATTCGTGTCGTCACAGTGGCATAGGATGTATCTGGCGTCACTGTCCCCGTGCGGCTGTGTCCAAATTCGCCGCCTAAATCATCGGCCACATCATCCGCCCAATCATCGCTGATGGTCACACGATTGGTCAGGCTATCACCCGAAACCACTGGTTGCCCTGCATAGGGTGCGCGCTCATAGGTCGCATCCACCGTCGCTTGGAAAGCGACACTGCCACTACTGCCGGGTGTGGTGTTGGCGGGGTCAATATGCCAGATAATAGTAGTTTCGCCTGCCCCGGGTGTGTTGGTGATAACCGAAACGGGTTCAAGGCTGGCACTGCCATCGACATAGGTTGTGCCATCGGGCAGAACATCCTCTAAGACCACGTTGGTTAGTGTGTAATATTCGGAAACGTAGTAGTTGATGGTGTAGTCAACGGTTGAGCCGATGCCGACAACGTTTGGGCTGGCTCCCTTGCTAACAGTAAGGTATTCCGCGGTCACACGCACTGGCTCATCATCGGCTGGTGTTGAATCCGTGCCGTCATTGCCCGGTGCGCCTTGATAGGTGGCCGTTGCCTCATAGGTGACGGCCATCACCGCATCTTCGGGGATGATACTACCGCTCATGGGACCCGCAAAAGGACCGCTCTCGGCGGCGGTGTCGTCGCTGGTGCGGTAGGCATAAGGGATGGCGACATCAAAGTCAATAATGATAGGGGTCACATATTGCGCGGTGGTCAATTGTCCCAATACCCATGCCAACGTCAAGGAGCCGTCATCATTCAGGGTTAAGGCTGGTGTGGTGCTCACACCATTGGGGTTGGTCGAGAAGTTGACGCCACCCATATAGGCGACACCGGGGGGCAACACAACTGTTGCTACAACATCATCGCTTGAGCCAACATTGTTGTTGCGCACGGTCACTTGATATTCATAAGGCCAGTCTGCACCGCCATCCTGTCCCGGCGAAATCGACTGATATTCACCTGCACCCGTTGCCTGCTCATCGGCAGTCGATTGGATGGCCTTCATCTCAATATCGACGGGCTGGGCATTGGTAGCTAAGTCTGAAAATACTTGAATCCATGTCCCGCTGTTGTCGGGAACGCTGTTGACCTGTGCGCCGCTTTCATTGATAAAGGTGTCGGCAACGGTCAACCCGCTATCGAGTTGGGCATAGATGCTGATGCCGAGTTCTTCTGTCACCTCAAGGTCGGCGATGTTGTCCCAAATCAGGCTGGTGGAGCCGTCGTCTTCGGTTGAAATAAAGGTGGGCGATGGACTTGCGCTGATAAAGGTTAAGCCCGATGGTAGTGTATTGGTGATGGTCAGGTTGTAGCCCTTGTCGGTCAGGCGTGTGGCCCCATTGTTGGCAACCGTGAGTTCATATTGAACCGTACCGCCCAACAGTGGCTCTTCGCTGATGGTCTGTGTCAAGGCCAACACAGGTGTGCCGTTGGTTGACCGGGGTACAGCCTGCGCTAGAGATTGCATAGCTGCCGCCTGTGCTTCTTCGGCAGACATCATCAACGACATCCCCGAAAACCCTGCAAACAGGGCAAGCACGGCTAAGGTGATGATTGTAACCTTTCTCTGCATTTGTAGAGCATGCATGAACATTCCTCCGTCATCCGGTGAAAATTTTTTTAGTCTGATGTGAAACGTTTTTGTTTCTGATACGAAAAAGGGTTGCGATGTAGACAGAGTTGTTGCGTATCAGGTTGCATCGTTCATGTACAAGCGCCTTTATATAGATATTGGCTAGAGTTTGTACAAAGTTCAACTATGTTTATGATACAGGATGAGAAAGTTTTTGCAAATGTCTAAATGTTGGCATGTTATTGTGGCAATTGTCTATACTCGGTCTTGATAGGCACGACATTTGTCTTAAGAATATCGTAAGAAAAAGTCCTAAATGATTCAACGTTTGACGGAGTAACTGCCTATGTCGATTGTCTAACACTGTGTAATAGATGAAATGTTGCGAACAGATTGTTTC
>JBCCFC010000715.1:0-7092 GCA_039029935.1 Chloroflexota bacterium | reverse complement strand
GCAACAGTATGTTGAAACATTTGAGCTTCTCTAAAGTTTGATATGTTTTAAAGTCAAATGGTGTATTTTAGGATTCAAAAGGGGCTCTAGATGAATTTTTTATTTGACTTTAAAATCAGCGAACGGCCAGTAATCTCTTTCAAAATATTATATTATGATTAAGGGGCCTTAGTATACCATCAGGTTCAATAATATACAGGTGGAAGTCAATGAATTCATTTATCCCCTTACAAGCGACAACACCATTATCCCATTGCCTGCCACCACTGTCTGTCGAACAAAGTGCCATTTCCATGTAGAACAAACAACGATTTTCTTGTCATTGTTTGTTCTACACGTCCATCATCCAACACGCTTTACGGTCATTACCACCCTGTCCCCACCCATTCATCCAAACTTCTCAATAAGCAAATCCACCGTTCGCCATTGGACGAAACGATGGCCTATGCCAATTTTGCTTCATAACTCTAAAACTCCATATAGGGTTCCGATTCAATCGGCACGAACTCGGCAGGTGGATACTTGGCAAGCACTGCATCGTCCAAGTCCGTTCCCCACCCGGGTCCATCCGGTGGCGCACCAAAGCCATCCTCAATCACCAGCGGATTGGTCAGGACTTCTTGGTAGTAGGGCAGTGAATTAAGAAATAACTCCTGCATGTGACAATTGTTGATGCTCATATCAAGATGAAGACTGGCAACGGTCGAGATAGGGCCATTTGAGTTGTGTGGAGCCAGCGTCATATAATAGGTCTCTGCCATCGCCGCAATTTTACGCAACTCGGAGAACCCGCCTGCATGACAGATGTCTGGCTGGAGGATAGCAGCAGCGTTTTGCTCTAGAATCGGGCGGAATTCCCAACGGTTGTATAGTTGTTCACCTGTGGCGATGGGGATGGCAATCGAGCGCGATAGCTCGGCCATTGTATCGGCATTGTCAAAGAGAATCGGCTCTTCCAGCCAGGCAATATTGAACTGTTCTAACTGCTGTGCCGCACGACGCGCACTCCACATATTGAGCCGGGCGCGGATGTCGATGGCAATCTCAACATCTGGCCCCACCGCCTCACGCACAGCACCGACGATTTGGACGGCTCGGTTCATGCGCTCTGGTGTGACCACCTGTGGGCTACCGCTAAATGGGTAGAGCTTGAGACAGCGAAATCCTTGGTGTACAACCGCTTTGGCGCGTTCTGCAAACAATTCGGCTTCACCCACAGCCCCATCACGCGGCCCATGCGCGGAGCGTTGACCGCCCGTAAACCAGCCATTGGCATAAAGCCGCACACGGTCACGCACTTTGCCCCCCACCAACTCATAGACAGGAATGCCCAGTGCCTTGCCCTTGATATCCCACAAGGCCAAGTCGATGGCACTGATGGCACTCATGGTCACAGCCCCACCAGTCCAGGTCACGCGACGATGGAGCGAGGTCCAAATATGTTCGATTTGCGTGGGGTCCTTGCCACGTAGATAGTGACCAAAATTTTTGATTTCAGCCGTAAGGGCCGCGTCTTTATATTGCAAACTGCCTTCGCCAATGCCCGTGATGCCACTATCCGTATGGATACGGACAAAAAGCCAATTGTTGCTTTCCTCCGCATACGCCTGCATACGGATCACTTCAACATCAGTAATTTTCATAGATGCTCTATTCCTGTCAGTATATAATTTTGTGCGTTGATGAGTGAGACAAAACGTCTATATTATACTGCGAAGCGATGAAGCTGTCAAATGTAGATTGTTGACAATTTAAGAGTAGATGGTCAATATATCGGTCGTTATTAATGTTGACGATTGACATTGATTGACGTACCGATATATTGACTACCTGCATACTGACTATCTGCATACTGACTATCTTCTATCCACATGCGAGATTGTTAAATGAGAATTCCTCCTGTTCTCTACAACTGAGTTTTCGTTCTACTTGTGTACTCGCAATTTTTTGTAAGTTATTGGCATCTGCCATGTATAAAATCACTGAGCCATCCATCCCTGCTGCCACAATCCACTCCCCTGTAGGGCTGTAGTTGATGTCTGTAATCCAAGGGATCGCATTGTTGTCGCTTGTAACTGTATGTTGGTCTTCATCGATTTGCCAGCTAACAAGCAGCCCCTTGCTGCGGCTATCAGGCAAAATTGCTTCCATATGACCTGTTTGCACATTCCACAATCGTACCGTGCCATCCTTACTGGCTGTCGCCAGTTGCCGTCCATTAGGACTAAAGGTGACATCTAGCACCGAAAGCTCGTGGTTGCGTAGAATGTGCTTTGTTTCCCCTGTTGTTGTGTGCCAAATCCGAACCGTACTATCATAGCCTGCCGTTGCAATGTACTCACCGCTATGATCATAGACAATAGAACGGATTCGGTCATTATGCCCATCCAGACTTGCCACCAATTGACCTGTCTCTACGTGCCAAACGCTCCCTTGGCCTTGAATATTTGCCGCCGCAATATAGTGTCCATCGGGGCTAAAGGCAACGCTTTCCAGAGAAATATCATTTCTCTTTAGCTGCTGATAGACAGTGCCATCGTCAACACGCCACAGCCAGAGTGTGCCATCCCACCCTGCGGCGGCAAGTAATGTATCGTCGGGCGAAAAGCTGATTTGAACTGTGCCACTAATGGCTTGTAATGTCAGCGGCAACGCCTTGCCCGTATTCGCATCCCAGAGCCGCACAATATCATCTTCCGTGGATGACGTCGCAAAGAGGTCGCCTGCGCCATTAAAATCAGCGTCAAAAATGGGACCATTGTGGGCTTGGATGGTATACAACGGCTTACTATAGGCTATCGACGAATCATCTGTATCCTTATCACTTGCTTCAGTGGTTTCAGTAGCAGTCTCAGTAGCGCTTTCAGTCGTGAGCCCCGCATGAATATCCCATAGCTGTGCGACGCCATCATGCCCAAGCGTCAACAAACGGTTGCTGGCCGGATGAAACCGCGATAGTTGGATTGGACAAGTCATGCAAATACGCCCATCCAGGGTCGCATCCATTGCCACATCACGGTGGATGGGTAGGTGGAGCAAATTGCTGCCAGAGTCAATCTCCCAAATATTGACGATGCCATCCTGACCAGCCGCAGCCAACATGCCCCCTGAATGATCAAACTCGACGTGGAGTACACCAAAGTTTTGCCCATTGAAATGGCGACGGTCTGGTTCATCGGCAATACGCCACATGCGGACTGTACCATCCGCACCCGCAGAGATAACCTGATAGTCGCTGTTCATGACCAAAGCATCTGTCACCACGTCCTCATGCCCATCCAAAAATGCAATCTGTTGATGGGTGAGGCTATCCCAAACACGGACCAGATTGTCTCGCCCCGCTGAGAGGATGCGTCGATCATCCTCGCTAAACATTGCCATCGAAACATCATCTGTATGTCCTTCCAGCACGGCTATGGGCACCCCCGTGTTCGCATCCCAGATACGCACGGTATTATCACCACTAGCCGAGACGATGTATTGACCATCATGGCTAAACGTAGCGGTGTTTACCCAACGATTGTGTCCAGCTAACACCAAGACCGTGCCGTTGGTATCAAGACCACCTTCGTCCAAACCTTTGTCCAAAATTGGCTTTTGTTGCACCTGCCTAGATTCTAATTGTACAGATTCTAATTGCCCAGACTCTAATTGCCCAGACTCTAACTGACCAGATTGTGACGCCAGTGAAATATCCCAGATACGAATCGTGTCATCCATACTGGCCGAAGCAATGCGTCGCCCATCGGGACTAAAGCGAACTGTGTTGACCCAGCCCAAATGCCCCGTGAACAATGCCACTTCTTCGCCCGTCGCAACATCCCATACACGCACCGATCTGTCTCGACTGACTGAGGCGATACGGCGGCTATCGGGACTAAATTCGACATCTGTCACCCAATCCGAATGTCCTTCCAGCACGTTTTCTACTGTAGCCGTGCCTGTCTGTGAATCAATCGCCCATATGCGTATGGTATGGTCACGACTGGCCGAGACCAGATGACGCCCATCATGGCTAAAGCTGACATCTTCGAGCGACTTCTGATGCCCCTCCAGTACCGCCAACTCACGCGCGGTTTCAATATCCCACAAACGAACCTTTGTATCGCCATTGGCCGACGTCGAGGCCAGAAAACGTCCATTAGGACTAAGTGCCAGCGCGTTAACTGTCGCTGTGTGTCCGCGAAGGACTGCAACCAACAAGCCTGTGTCTATATCCCAGATGCGAATTGTCTTGTCTTTGCTGGCGGAAATCACTCGCTGCCCATCATGTGTAATGGCAATCGCGTGGACGTCGCTCGTATGCCCCGTCTGTAAGCCCTGCTTTGTGGGTGTATCACCCTCGGTGGTGTCTCCAATAGTAGGGACACCCCCCTTGGGGACATGGTCAGGCGTTTGCCAGACCTGTTGATAGCTCGGCTTGAGCAAACTCCTCAGTGCGGTTGCCGCTTCTAACGTGACATAGCCATCATAATTGAGTGTTGTCGAAACCGCCTCCATCGCCAACAGCAGGGCAAGATCGGGGTTGCTGGTGCGATGAAACCCCGCTTGGCTGGCAAGTTGGCGGGCCAGAATCTCGCGGCTGGCAGTCTCCGCGGCGATACGTTGCTGTGCCTCACGCGCTGCGGACTCCTTGGCCTCCGCTTCCCGTGCGATGGCAAGGGCTTCTGCCGCCGTGCGGGTCACGACCTCCTCAGCGCGGGCATCAGCCTCTGCCTGTGCAGTCTCGCGCGCCTGTGACTCAAGTATCCGAATATCCTGTACCGAACGGAAGGACAGGATGGCAGCGGTGGCGGCAAGCGTGGCAATGATTGAGATGATTGAGAGCATGATGGCACTGCGTCGCAGCTGTGTGGCAAACATGGCCTGCTCATCAGCACGCTCTCGCTGTTCTACAGCCAACGCCTTGGCGTGTTCAAGCTCACGTTGCCGCTGTGCCTCACGCTCGGCCTCCTCCTGCTCAATACGCGCACGGCTGATGTGCAGAAACTCCCATTCGACAGGATTCAACTCTGTATCATTGCGACAGGCCCAAGACTCGGTTTCAATCAGCTTGACCCCGCGATAGAGATAGGCGTCATCTCGCTGATTTTGCATCCACTCATTGGCCGCAGTCGTCAGTTGATGATGGATGATCAACCCTGCACGGTTCTCTCGTACCCACCGTTGCAGCCGAGGCCAGCCACGAATCAACGCCTCATGCGCTACATCCACTACCTGGTTCCATGCGCCGTTATGGCTGTGCTGTGCATGGCTGGGCTGTGTCTGGTGTGCATTGGCATGGGAATCGTCACTGCGATGGGTGATGATGAGCAGACGTGCATCGGCCAACTGTTGCACAACCTGATGGACCAACTTGGCTTGGTTGGCATCGCTAATCAACTCACGTGTGTAGACGCGCTGACGTGTATCCTCTGTATTTTTGCCCGGCTGGGTCAACCGCAACATGATACGCCGTGTCACCTCTTTTTGCTCTAACCCAAACCGTTCATACAATGCCTCGGCGCGATGTGCAATGGCCCCGCGAATGCCTCCGATATCATGGTAGGCGTCAAAGGTAAGCCAATTGCCCTCTCGCCGCCGCCAAAGCTCCAACAGCGTGTATTGCAACATCGGCAATGCCCCTGGCTCGGCCTGAACATCACCGATCAGCGTTTCGAGTAGACCCGGCTCCAACTGCAGTCCATCCAACGCCGCGGGCTTGGCAATGGCATCCCGTAATTCTGGATCGGTCATGGGCGAAATCATCACCTGATGATCGGCCAAGCGGTCTGCCAAGGCTGCATAGTGCGCGGCCTGACTGTAAAAGTCTGCGCGCATGGTCAACACCACCCGTGTCAACCCCTGCGCCACATTCGTTGCAAAGAGCAAGTTGTCGATAAACTGCTGACGTTCATCTTCATCTTGACAGAGCGAAAAGAGTTCTTCAAACTGATCGAGGACCAGCAAGAATCCTGTTGCTTTTGGCTCACTGGCAAGGGCAATGCGCACGGCTGAATGTAAGGCACGTTCATCCGACGCCAACGTGTCTTGAAATTGCAGCAATCCCGACACGGAGTGATCCCCTTGCTGCAAGCTACCATCAAAGTGGTGCATTAACTGCGAGGCCAATTCCTCCAACGGATGCGCACCCGGTTTCATCACCAAGACCTTCCAGTGTTCGCTGCCTTGGATGGCTCCTTCTCGCAATGCTGGAATCAGTCCAGCCTGCACAACGGATGATTTACCGCTGCCCGATGCCCCAAGAACACCCAAAAAGCGGCTACGGGATAAGCGTTCCACCAGCCATTGGGTCAACGATTCGCGTCCAAAGAAGATATCGGCGTGTTCTTCTTGAAAAGCCTCCAGACCACGATAGGCACAGCTTGTATTTACGTTGAATGCGGTGTCGAATGTGCTATCAAGGGTGGATTCTTTGTTTGATGTGTTCGATGTAATGATATGTTGCGTTGTTGATGGCGTCATTGTATTTCTTGTTGATTTTGTTGTGGTTCGATGTATCATATCCGATTGGGGTGATCCCGATTTGGGTGACACAGGGGTTCCCTGTGATGGATCAATTTGCACAACGGGCTTATAGGCAGGCGCACCGGGAGCGATACCACGGATGCCACAGGTAAGCCGATAAAATGCATCTTCATCGTCTGGCCCGGCACGGAAATCGACCCATGTCAGGCGGCTGAGAAATCGAGGCAAATCCCCACGATTGGGCATCTTGGCCCCAGGGAGCAGAACGGGAATCACCCGATAATTACGTTCATTGGTGCGCTCATCTAGGGCAATGCGCATCTCTTCATTTTCCCATGATTTTGTACCATCGGGTCCCAGGAAAATGGCACAAGTCTGGCTCTGATCGAGCGCGTTTTCCACTGATTCCTGCCAGGGTTCGCCGGGGACCAAATGCCATGCATCAAGAAATGGATTGAGATCAGCATGGCTGAGTTTATGGGCGAGGTCTTCGACTATCTCCTTATCTGCCTTACTGTGGGACAGAAAAACATCATACCGAGTATTCATATCGTACAATCCTTTCGCAAGTGTCTGTTGTGTTGACCCCTCCCTAACCCTCCCCTGCTAGGGGAGGGAACAGTC
>JBCCFC010000714.1:0-7108 GCA_039029935.1 Chloroflexota bacterium | reverse complement strand
TCGTTTTTGTCGTTCATATGATCGACGACATCGTCAAAGTGGATATCGTCCGCGGCTGTAAACTCTCGCAACTTCTCCTGAAAGCTAGTGTCTACGATTCCCGGTACATCTTCACCCTCGCTTGACGGAGAAAAAGCAGACATGATCGTTTTCAACTGCTCTTTCAACTCGGTAAGTTTTGGGACTCTCCTACCTGTCGCATGATCAGATAGGTAAGAATTGATATCCTCAAGAAGAAGACCCACGATAAACATTGGATTTGAAAATTTTCCTTCATGCAATTTGTCAAGTCTAGTGATAATTCTTCGATATCTTGTGCCACCCCCGCCCCATGCGCCCCCCGCAGCTTTCATGAGTTCTGCTGGTGTCATCACATTAAATCGATAAGCACCATTGGGTGTATCAAGCGTAATAGCAGCCCGTTGAATGGTTGGTCCAGATTGAGGCGATTCCCCCGTTCGCTGAATAGAGTCGCTGCTGTTACTCATACGCTGCCCCTGCACCACAAGCGAGTCCACATGATCGCTCATGCGCTGGATGCTCCGCTCAAAGTTAATTTTCGTCGGTGTACGCTGAATGTTTGCCCCGTCACCACCGTTATGATGGTTTTGAAGCAGTGTGGTCAACCCCGCATTGCCCATCGTGCGCTGAAGGTACTGCACATCCTGCGGCGTCATCGTGCTGGGGTCGAGGCTGGCGCGCTGAATCGCCCCACTGCCATTGTCGGTTGAATGCTCCTGTGCTGTGGACCTGTTCAACTGCGAACGCTCTGGGCGCGCAAGTCGTGCGCTCTTTCGTTCATCTAATTGTGTTGATGCTTTTGGTGATGGTCTTTGTTTTCTTTCCATGACATAGTTCCTCTTGTATGACATTATAGTCATCTCTATTTGTTAATTGTTTCTATACAAATAGAGATAGGGGGGGTGCCTATAAATACATCAAGATTTGTTTCGTCATGGATGACGCTACACATCTGGAATGCGTAGCGTCATTGTTCTCCCATCATTCGTGTCAAAAATTACTGACCCAAAATTCCCTGCCCCGGAAACGCCTCACCCTCAATCACAGGGGGCACAAGAAACAACCCACCCGCTCGCACCGTCAATAACTCATTCATGCCCGGCAGTGGGTTATCTGGATCGCCACCAAAGTTCGTTCCCCCCAGCCAGCCACGACGCGTGAGCATGTTCAACACACGATCCGGCGTATCCTGAAAGCTGACAAAGTTAAGCCCAGCACGAAATCCGGGTGCGTCATTGGCTGGTTCAAGAAACTCATAGCCTTGGCGGAAGATGCGCAATGATCCGGGGTCGTTGACGCTGCCATTATGGTGCAGGTTGGCACGCTGGACATGGCTTTGACGCAGTACGGGGTCGCCCACCAGTGGCGGCTCACGGAAGATGCGATTGCCCGGGTCGGATGAAAAGACCTCGCTTGTACCGACAACGGGACAGCCCGCAATGGGCATAGGGATACCATCGGCATTGAGGCGATCAAAGGCACACCCTGTCAACTTATCACGCCCAACCATGATCTGTTGCTCATGGCGGCTAAGTTTACGCCATGCCGCCATATCCACCGCCAACCGCAAAAAGCAGAGATAGGTCCCGCGCTCATACTCGCCCGTCTTGATGCGTAGGGCGGCTTCACGCTCTGGCCCACTGCGCAGATTGGACAATCCATCATGAAAATCGATCCAGCTACGCCCATCATCACGCTGAAAGCCCGTGAAAAAGGAGGCAAACATCAGTGGGGCTAGCCTGCGCTCGGTGTGTTCAAGATCAAAGAGGTACTTCCATGTCTCGACAATGGCACGGTCTACGGCCAACTGTGTATCGGCAATAAACTGGATGGCAAATGGCTCATAGGCAACATTGCGGTTGACGTCATGCGCATAGGACAACCCAGAGTTGATCAGTATCGGTCCACCACCGCGTGTACGTGGCAGCAGAAAACGGTTCTCGGCACGTAGTTCATGGGGCATGTTTTTGGATCCAGATAGCCGAAACGCGTCCGCTCCATACCCGATGAGGACTGTCAGATCGCCACTGGGCACAGGATGCGCTGGCAGGTCGGCAACACCCCCCGCTTTGAGATTGGTGTATATCTGCCATAAATCGGCCAGCGTTTGGCTGACAGCGGTGGCATCGGTATCGTGCGATGCTTCCAAAAAGAGGATGGCAAAAAATTTACCGGGGCGCGCGCCACGTTGGTAGTAGATGCCTTCTTGAATTGTTCTATCCATTAGAGTCTCCCTGCTGGGTGTTCTTGTCATTCCTGCGAAGGCAGGAATCCATGTCTGCACTGAGGATGGATTCCTGCCTTCGCAGGAATGACGATATCGTTTACCCCTCACCCATCTGCCGAGGCGCAACCCGACTCAGTGCTTGCTCATTCTCAAAACGGTTTCTCAATTGACGAATCTGCTGGCAGATACCCGCTTCGTGACAGGCAATCGGGGCGGTCGTTTGGCTGAGGACGATGTACTCGTTTTCGCCCACCGGGTCCGACTGCGCAATCGACAACAGCGGCCCCACCTCAAGCTGGCTCACGACATCATAACCACCCGTCAATGGTCGTTGGCTCTTGCCTTGCACAAGCACGATATCATCAAGGAACCAATCCTCCTCATCGCTGGGACCAAACTCCAACCGCTGGAACAATTCGCCCTGTCCACGCTTGAAGCGTACCCACTCATCGGGAATCGGTGTCAACTCACCGACCATGCCCGCCGTTTCGATGTCACCAGAGACATCATCCCCACTGGCGGGGTCGCCTGCACGGACGGGGATTTGGAAGACACCCTTGGTAAAGGTGTTCTCGTTGATGTATACCCCCAATGGGTTGGCAAAGGCGATGCGGCGACCATTGTAGGCCTGTTGATGGGCGGCAGTGGCAGCGGCAGGATCAGCATGGCGACAGGCAAGATGCTCGACCCCAAACTGTCGGAAAATCTGCTCTTTGGTGGCGGGCAGACGGTTGCCATCAAAGCGTTGGGCATAGGGTCGTGCGCCAAAAAGTACAATGTAAAGGAGATCATCCAGCCCATTGATGGGATGGGTCATGAAGAGAGCGTTGTCACGGTTGAGTGCCCCTATCGGCTGTGTAGGGACGCCAATCGAGGACAAAGATTCATCGTTTCCATGTCCGGCGACCTGTGCGGCAAAGAGGATCCGACGCTGTTCTGGCGTCAAGCTCAAGGGGTTATTGGTGCGAAAATAGAGTTCCTGAAAACGCGGTGTGAATCCCAACGACTGTGCCGCCATGTCCTGCAACATCACGGGATCATGCATGGCAATGGTGACCCAATATTCACGCAGCTCGGTGGTGATATGAACACGCTTGGGACGAAATTGTCCATTGGCATCCATCTGCTCAATCACGACATATTCACAATATTCGTTGTGCAGATTCTCACGGCCAGTGCTTCCCCAGTCGCTGAGCTGACGCGCCGTTTCTTCGTCAAAACAGAAATTTGGCTCGGCAGGGTCTGCAACCCACAACACCGGGACATTGATGGCATTGGCGATTTCATTGGGGTCAATGGCAAAAAAACGTGAGTGTAAGGTACTCAAATTCTCATAGGCTGAGACAATGGCTTCATTCCAGCGTGTACGCAGGGCTGCACTGAGTGTATCTGCAAAGCCGGGTGCATCATATGGCATGGCTACCTCCTGATTCGGTATTTTTGGTAATCGGTAGGTCGGTGGGTCGGTGGGTCGGTAGGTCGGTAGGTCGGTGGGTCGGCAGAACAGTACGACGTTGTACTGACTCACCGATTACTGACTTACCGATTACCGACATACCAAGGACTGGCCTACCGCTCTCTATTTCAAATATGTCTGAAAATGATAAAAGATAGAGAACCGTTTGCCGCTGTGTTGGTAGCCATGCAGTGGTTTGGCAAACGCTCAATCATCCAGTTTCTACAGATCGAACGTTTGCAAATGAGGCATCGTTCCAGTGGTGGAGCGGTGGAGCGGTGGAGCGGTGGAGCGGTGGAGCGGTGGAGCGGTGGAGCGGTGGAGCGGTGGAGCGGTGGAGCGGTGGAGCATCGGAATGCTTTTCGACCTCCCCGCTTTCCGTTTCTCCTCTTTCTGTTTCCTCGCTTTACCATTTCAACGCTTTCCGTTTCAACGCTTTCCGCTTCAACGCTCCACTGCTCCAACGATTCATCGCCAAGAAGTCTTATGTTCCCAACCCACCGCCGCCTTCAATTTGTCACAGTTGAGGAAGGATTGGTGCCCTGACAGCCCTTTCCCCGCGTCTACCAATGGTAGTAAATCCGGTCGGAAGCGTTCGACCACCTCCTGCGTTGGCTCCAGCAGAGTTGTATCATCGCCATTGAGGAAGTAGACATCATGGTCTGGCAATGTGCTATCCGCTGCCATGCCATGCTCCATGAGCAGACGGTGTGCCGACGCCACATCTTCGCTCCCGACCCAGCACCACAGCCAAGGACTCCAGCCCTCAATGGGCTTGGCACTCTCGGCCATTGCCTGGCGGCGGTCGGCGGGACAGATGCCTGCAATGCGTGTGACATAGGTGCGGATACCATAGCCGCGTGTAAAGCTCGCCAACAAACCTTCACCAGCATGTTTGGTATAGCTGTAGGAGTCCTCTGGATAACAGGGATGGGTCTCGTCAATGGGGAGCGATTGAATCGGGAACGGTGTGTCGCTGATGCGGAAACCATGCCCCAATGCGCAGTTGCTCCCTGCCATGACCACGCAACTGACACCCGCTTCCACCGCTGCCTGCATCAAATAATACGTCCCCATCATGTTGCTCTTAAACGTAGCATCAAAGGGGATGCCCATGCCCTCGGCGCGTTCACGCATGGCTGGATGGTCCACAGGCCAAGGTTGTGCGCCAATGTGCTGGATGGCATCTACCCCTTCGACGGCGCGTTGGCAATCCTCAAACGAGGTCAAATCGCCTTGTACCCAAGGGTACTGACCAAATTCATCGTCGGGTTGACGCCGCGAAAATAGCACCAACTCATGCTCATCCGCTAATTCCCGAATCACATAGGCTGCCAGTTTACCGCTGGCTCCGGTAATCATCACTTTCATGGTGTTCTCTCCTGTTTATACAATCATTTACTCAATCTACGGCCAAATTCTCCAGCGATGTAATCCACGCATCAAAATGAGGACAGCGTTCCCGCATTTTAGGCAGACCAATTCGCTGCGCAATCAACGGCCCAGCAACAGACTTCGCTTTTTCATAGTCGGGTATAAGTTTGATAATTCGCTTAGAAGGAGCCATATTTGGATCATCATTGATCAATTCTGGACTTTGGTAAGCATCTGCCAGTGCCTCTAACGCCCTTATTCCTTTGTCATGCTCAATAAATTCCCAATCGAATTGAGATGCATCTGAGAGCAGTAGTGCTTCAAATTCATGTAATTGGATATAAGGGATCAGTTTAGGGGACGAAAAATCATCATGAATACCTGCTTCAAGAAGTTCAACTTGTCGATAGGGGTCGCTGTTTGCCTTTGCAGCCTCGTAGTTTGGAAAATCAGTGGGCAATCCATACAAATCGAACATGGTTGTAAAAAATGAGTCTGGATTTGGATCACTGCACATCCATTGGCGAATATCATTTCTTGCACGAGCATAGGTCGTGACACCGCCTTTGGCCTGCAATTGCCAGTTTGTGTAGACCATGCGTACATCAGCAAAGATATTCATGGCCGCAAGATGAGGAATAAGCATCAAATCGACAAATTCTTCTTCACTCGCTCCCTCCACAATAAAGTGTAGGCGAATCATTAGGGGTTTCCCCCTGTTACATTTTTCTCCCAAAGCTCACCCAGTGTATAGTCTTCTAGCCATCCATGCAGTTCAGATGTATTCAACCGACTGTATGTAGATTCACGGTGGCGTCGCTCTGTCACAATCACATCATCAGGCTCAAAATAGTTGAGCAAAAGAGGCGATTGGGTAGCAAGGATAATCTGTGTATAGTGTGATGCGCGGTGAATCAGGCCAGAGAGCATATCAATGGCACGGGGATGCAGTCCTAACTCGGGTTCATCTAACAAAATGAGGTTTGGCAAGTCTTTGGTTGGTTGAAGAAGAAGCGCAACCAATGCCATTGCTCGGAGTGTGCCATCAGAGGCTTGATATGCCTTAAACACCATATCCGACTCGTGTTCACTCCATTCAAGCGTAATCATATTGTTTCGGGGTTCAAGCACAAAATCTTCAAAGAATGGAAATATCAGGCGAAGTGTATCGACAATCCGTTGATAGTATCGAGGCTGATCAATGCGCAACCGATAGAGAAACGGCCCTAAGTTTGCAGCATCACTCTTCAGCCACCACCAATCATGCATAGGTTGGCTTTGCTTGATTCGTGATTTGGCAGAAGTGTTATGAAATTGGTGAATCACACACTTTTTGAATGTTTCGCTAATATATGTCGCAGGTTCCCCTGTTCCCTCATCGTGTTTCACTCTGTCCAGATAGGCTTCACGGCGTCCAATTGATTTTAAATGATGCCATCCATCACCACCATTACCATCATCACTCGGCTGCTGTCGAACCTTTTCCTCTGTAAAAATAAAAATATTATCATTGGTGTGTGTAAGACGAGTGGCATAATCATAGCCCACTGTGTCATGCTGGAAGTGTAGCTCGGCATATATTTCCGGCGTTACATCGGGACCATCATACAAAAAAGAACTGGCCCCGCCATCCAACGCAACGGACAAATGTAGATTCTCGCGGGCAAGATTATCAAGCACACGAAAAAATGAAATCAGATTTGATTTGCCCGATCCATTCGCACCAATCAATACATTAATCGGTCGTAGTTCAAGCTCTACCAAAGATTTAATGGATTTGTATCCATGAACCGTGAGTTTGGTTAACTGTCCCACTGTTCCTCCTTTTATACACACACAATCGAACAACAGATTAACATAGAAATATCAAGAACTCAATAACAATCTCTTCACACTATCTTAACCTCAATTGTGCAACCACACGCACAAGTAGGCCGTAATACATGGTATACTATTCCAAAATAATCAGATTTGTGCAAACATAGTGAGCGTTGTAGGGTGGTGTGGATGTGCTAGAAACCGAGTTTTTT
>JBCCFC010000713.1:0-7121 GCA_039029935.1 Chloroflexota bacterium | reverse complement strand
GTTTGCAATGTCGTCAAATCTAGTAATTGCAGACGTTGAAGCACATGAATGGGTAGTGCCTCTCCAAAACGAAGTTGCGCAAACGTCGGCAGCATATCCAATAGCATTGTGCGCGCCCCTTGCTCAATCCCTCGCTCCTCGCCGATGGCAATGCCTTCCTCTTTACCGATGGCAATCCCTTCCTCTTTGCCGATGGCAATCCCTCGCTCCTCGCCGATAGCAATGCCTTCCTCTTTGCCCTCTTCGCGCGATTCCTCCATGATCTCACCAGCAACCGCTTCAATTGAGATTTGTTCGCTAAACAAATCGGTCAAATTTCTACGCCAACCAGGCAAAAATTCACAGGTAATCTCATCCCCCATTCGGTATTCAGTTGGGCGGCTTGGTGCGTTGGCACGATAGACCCATATCCGTTGTGTTTCTTCATCCACATCCCACACGACCTGTGTGCCATTGGCAAAATACTTCGCCCGTTTTTCCCGATCCTCTTTACGTGTATTGGAGGGTGAACGTGCTTCGATGACTAACTCTGGTCCTCCTTTGAAAAGAGGTCTGTCATTGGGTCCATGTGGCTGCAAGATTTCATCTCGCCGTTGCCAAGAAATCAGACAGGCATCTGGTATGAGTACGTCTCCATTGCTCATCACACACTCTGTCTGGTCGGGATACACCGTCCCAAACCCAATGTGGATAGCAAATGGGCTAACGGTGTTGGTTATATTACCGACTATTCCTCGTTCGATTCCGTGTGTCATATGTTTCCATACTAACCATCCATGAAAGAGCTCCCTGGACTCTTCGCTAAGAATGATATCAATGTTGTCTATGTTATAGGGTCCACGTGGGCGGTCATAAGCTTCCAGAAGATTTCTGGGCCAAAGACGGTGATGCACACTGCCATTCATACCGCTATCCACACGACCAGTCATTTTGTGTATTTGCCAGACGAACCAGCCATTGTGCAATTCGATTGGCTCATGCGCTAAAATCGTCGCTGCATTCTCTGCCGTGTATGGACCTTTCCAACGACGCGCTGCTTCCTCAATAGTGCGCGGCCATTGCTTGGATGGGCCATATAGATAGGCAAGCTCAACATCATCTGGGTATATGCCATTGGATGACTGCGTATCCTTTTGAAACCAGTCCATCTTCATTGGCACCGACTTAAACGGCTTTGGCACAGCCTGTTTTGCAGGTTTGGCGGTTGAAATCACCTGTTTTGTTGTCTCGACAGGAACGGCTACTATAGAGGCACTTGCTGATGTTCGCATTTCTGTTGTCATACTAAATCACCTTTAAGAACGGCGATTAAATAACGCACCCATTTCGGGCAGACCCGTACAGGGTGTGCTTGCTGAGCGCACACAGGTTATTTAATCGCCATTCCTTAACAAAATCAACAAAAAGTTTTGAGGACGATGATACCTTTTTTATCTCTATCGCGCAAACTAGGACCATTTGTTTTATGGCTCAATCGGCACAATTCGCCCAACCCACCATTGCCCCACCTGATAACTCAGTTCATAGACATCACCACTATCATTTTGACAAACGTTGACAGCATCCCTATACTTCTATATAGTTTGTTTCAATCAATCCACAGTTCATAGAAGGATTCATGTATGCCAAGATTGCTGTTACTCTTCCTGTTTACCCTTCTCCTCCATATGTCTAGCTGGATACTATCACCCCCAGCCCAAGGCAAAGCTGCCCTCGAAAAAATGGATGCCAACACAGGGCAGCAAGGGATCAATGATGAGGAAGTGATTTATGTTGACCCGGATGGATTTATCCGTGTGCTGGATTTGAGTGTCCCTGGGAATAATCCAGAGTCGATGTGGGTGAGTCCAACAGGTAACTGGAAATTGGTAACGACAGGATGGTTTAATCACGCACAAGTTCATGACCAGATGGTGGCTGTGAGCAATTCGTATTATGATGCCCATCGTGACCGAACAATGAGTGATATCGCAATTTTTGAATTTCATGTAAATCAAGTGCCGGAAATGCCGCCTGAGATTAGCGCAACGATGCTCTACACCAGTGCAGTGCCCGGACAAGTGAATCTGATAACCACTGGTGAATTTGATGGTGATCTACAGAGCGACGAAATTCTGATCTCCTATAAATTACATGATGAGGATAAACCCGACCCAAAACATCACACCGCGTTCTTGATTTTACATCAAACGGGTGCTGTCAAGGATGGGATACAGTGGTCCCCCTATATCACCCGTTACTTTAGCCTGAAATGGGATCGCATTGATGTGGCGAATGTCGATTTGCAGGGGATCGATGAGATTGCTGTGGTAAGCCACGAACCCGGGCTGATGCGTTTGTATCATGTAAATCGCGGCTTTGAGCATTACTTTAGCAATGCCAGCGATAACAATCCTTGGAAGGATGCAGCACTGGGTCAACTCCAAAGCGGAGGGCCGCTGGAACTGGCAGGGGTCCGCCATGCACGTGTCAGCCTCTCTACGCTCTATACCTTTTTCTATGACAACACAACCATGGGACCTCGCTATCTGGATGGCTATCACGAACGCTTCCAGCCTGGTCCCGATTCTGTGCTTTTTGCCGATGTCAATGGGAATGGTGATGATGAACTTTTTATGTTGCGCGGCAATATCAACAACGGGCTCCGGCTGTTTATGCGTAACCTTGATGGCGATCAAGACAGAATACCCGCTTTTGAGGTTTCATTGGACAGCGACAATGGCTTTCGGGTGATGGAGGCAGGCGACACGGACAGTGATCATAAAGATGAACTGGTGTTGATGCGTGACAACCAAATTCGTGTCTTTATCAATCCAGACCAGAATACAACGTCAAACAATTATATTACCAACACAAATGGCATAGCGTTGGCCTTGGGCGATCTGGGTATCACGCGTCAGGCCGCCTTCGGCGTTACAGTCACAGACCCAAACAACAGCGTCAACAATACGCCCAATATTGCTACTACACTGACTGGTGGTCAGTCCAGCGGCGAATATCGCATTGTTCTTGATAACATTGGCACAGGTGAAGTGATTGCCTATGATCCACCAAGATACAATAATTCTGTCGCACCTAACTGGCTAATAATATCTTCAGATTCTGCTGACAATCAGACACCAACAACCTATGGCATCACTTTTAGCGCAACGCACTTACTGCCCGGTTTTTATAGCACGAAAATGTTAATTCAGACGAGTAATACAACGGTAATCAACCCCAGCTACGAAATTGATCTATCGCTAACAGTAGACGCTGCTCTCACCATAGACACAAGCCAACGCGTTTTTATCGTTGATCCTTGTCCCATAACGCCCACGTTGGCATCATCTCAAGCCGCACAAATTAGCGTGGACGGAACCAATGGTGAAGAATTTCGTGTCACCATTTTTGGAGACAATTCTACAACACGAGAACAGCCAACCCACTATCCATCCCATCATACGCCTACCCAACAGGAGTGGGCATCAACCGCCCCTTGGGTCAGTGCCAACTCCCCCAGCAATATATTGCCCTCGACCATCAACCTTACCATTGACCCAAGCAAACGCAATAACAATAATGCCCCTACTTCCAACCTGGTGGTTGTGGTTCTCCCTGCCGACACAACCATTCCCACAACCCCAGCACAATATCAACGTGAAGTCCCACTCTTGATGTTGTGTGTCCAACAAAAACAGTTTATACCAATTATTTCGAGATAGGGCGTAGTGAAGAGTGAAGAGTGATGAGTGATGAGTGATGAGTGATTAGTGAACAATCAACTTTCAACTCTTCAACCCTTCAACTTTTCAACTCTTACAAAAGGCAAAAAACAATGACATCAACACATACCATAAGTCCAACACGGCAAGCGTACTATGCTGATTCGAGTATCAAGATTGTAAATGGAGTTTGCCCACATGATTGCCCAGACACATGTAGCTGGCAGGCGGCAGTCCAAAACGAGAAAGCGATTGACATCTGGGGCAACCCAAACCATACGGTCACAGGCGGGTTGCTCTGTGGCAAGGTGGACCGTTATTTGGAGCGGACTTATCATGCTGAGCGCTTGCAAACACCACTGAAACGCATCGGTCCCAAAGGCAGTGGTCAATTTGTCCCTATTTCATGGGAGGAAGCACTGGATGATATTGCCAAGCGACTGCATGAGGTCATTGAAGCCTATGGCCCCGAAGCCGTGCTGCCATACTCCTTTGCGGGGACAATGGGCATGTTGCAGGCAGATGGGTTTGCACAGCGTTTCTTCAATCGCTTGGGGGCCAGTCGTTTGGCGCGCACCGTTTGTTCAACAGCGGGCAAAGAAGGCCTCAGCTATACAATCGGTGCGCCCGATGGCATGGAGCCAGAAGCCTATGCCCATGCTCGATTGATTTTGATTTGGGGCAGCAACACGCTGACAAGCAATGTCCACTTGTGGCCGTTTGTGCAGGCTGCTCAGAAAGCAGGTGCACACATCGTATTGATCGATCCCGCACGAACACGCACAGCACGCGCTGTGGAAAATATGGGGGGCGAGTGGATGCCCATTCGTCCTGGCACTGATGCCGCGTTGGCCTTGGCAATGATGCATGTCATTATCAATGAAAATCTCTATGACCATGACTATGTAGAACGGTACACGCTGGGGTTTGCACCATTATGTCAGCGAGTTCAGGAGTGGACACCTGCCCACGCCAGCGACATCACAGGCATTCCTGCTGAAAAGATTGTTGCCTTGGCTCGGCAATATGCAACCACACGCCCTGCGGCCATCCGCGTCAACTATGGGCTACAGCGACATCATGGCGGGGGCATGGCGGTGCGCACAATCGCCTGCCTGCCCGCACTGGTGGGGGCATGGCGTGACCTTGGTGGCGGTATCCAACTAAGTATGAGCGGTGCGTATCGTCATTTTGATGTGAGCAGTGTCCAGCGTCCCGACCTAGCTAGCGACTATGGTCATCCACGAAAACGCATCATCAACATGAACCGCTTGGGGGATGCCCTCAGCCTTGATCCGGCAACACTAGCCCGCGCACACTATCATCCGCGCCCTGTTGACCCCGTACCCTCACCCGCCGAGGCTGGCCCACCCGTCAAAGCCATGATTGTCTATAACTGCAATCCGGTCGCCATTGCGCCAGACCAACAGGCGGTTATTTCGGGTATGAAACGAGAGGATTTATTAACGGTTGTGTTGGAACATTTTCAAACGGACACTGCTGATTATGCCGATTATGTACTGCCCGCGACGACACAACTTGAACATTGGGACATGCATCAATCCTATGGACATCTTACTATCGGGTTGAACCAGCCTGCCATTCCACCTATTGGTGAGAGTCTACCCAACAGCGAGATTTTCCGTCGTTTGGCACAAACAATGGGCTATACCGATGATTGTTTTTATGAAGATGATGAGGTGGTGCTGCGTACTCTTGTTGAAAGCCAAAACCATCCAACGGTTTCGCATCTAACATGGGCGCAACTCTGTGAAGAAGGGTTTATGCGTCTGAATGTGCCTACCCCCTATCTGCCTTTTGCTGAGGGGAATTACCATACGCCCAGCGGTAAGTGCGAATTCTACAGCGAAAGTATGGCGCAGGGTGGCTATGATCCGTTGCCTACCTATACACCGCCACGCATCTATGAGCAGGACTCTACATCTAGCACAGTGCAGCCAGACTCAACACTGCGTGAGCGCATGTTGGTCTGTATATCACCGCCAGCCCACTCCTATCTCAATACATCATTTGCCAATTTGGAGCGCTTTCAGAAACGAGAGCGACAACCGCTTGTTCAGATACATCCCCATGACGCCGAGCAGCGCCAGATTGCCAGCGGTGATCAGGTGCAGGTTCATAATGCACTGGGGAGCCTCAGCCTCTATGCAGATGTAACCCCCAATATTATTGAAGGCACCGTTCTTGCCCCTGGCATCTGGTGGATCAAACACAGCGAAGATGGTCGTAATATTAACCAAATTACACCACAGGATGAAACAGATATTGCAGGGGCCGCGTCGTTCTATGATGCATTGGTCTGGGTTGAGAAAGCATAGCACAGAAAAAGGCCACTGCTATGTACATAGCAGTGGCCTTTTTCTCATGCCTACCATACGAAGAAGAAAACACCAAGAGAAAACCAAAGGAGTGTTACGTGTTCGGCTCCCCATCGAACGTTGTAACTGATGACAGTTTATCATGGGGGCAAGATGAATTCAATGTGCAATTTGCACAAACTAACACTTTATTCTATTATGCAAAATAAAGAAAAAGCAGATGATCTAGGTCGGGACTTGTCTGTTTTGCCCAAATATTTTATTCGTGACCAATTAATAAGGATAATTATCATGAAATCCACAAAATTTTTTCGTATATTTCTCATCACGTGTACACTATCTGCATTACTCCTCAGCGGTCTATTGGTCGGGTGCGGTCGTGGGAACAACGACACACCGGAACCAACCGCAACCGCAATCCCGCTTGCGTCCACACCAGAGCCTGCGGAGGCTGATCCCGTCACCACTGGCGATCAGGATATTCTCACCATCCTCGCGAACCCCAGTCACTTTGGCGAACACAGCGTAGAGACCGTGCGCACAGCCATTGATGCCGCTGACCTAACCGAGAAGCTTCAGACAACGGGTCCCTTTACACTCTTCGCCCCTACAGACGCTGCCTTTAACGCGCTGCCATCAGACCAGCTAGATGCCTTGCTTGCTGATCCGGAAATTTTGTTGGCCGATGTACTGTTCCATCATCTGCTCGACCAAGAGTTGACAAGTTCGTCCATGCCAGAACTCGAAATCTTCACCAGCATTCTTGGCGATGATATCATGATCGCCAATGAGGGGGGGACGATTCAAATCAACGAAGCGGCAACGGTTATTATCGCAGACATTGAGGCCAGCAATGGCGTGGTGCATGTGATTGACCAGGTGATTTTGCCACCGGAGTTGGGGGCGGAGTAGGTCAGTAGGTCAGTGGGTCGGTGTTCAGTGGGTCAGTAGGTGCGCTAGGCTCTAGCGTGAATGAATTGTAGGTTAAACCTACCTATGGTTAGGATATGAAAAATACCATAGAGGATACTAACTAACCTAGAGTAGTAATGCAAAGGGGACAATAGCATGTTAGGAC